>JALSUJ010000303.1:1138-29850 GCA_027071355.1 Gammaproteobacteria bacterium
GATCCAGACTGGCCTGAAATTTTTTATTATATGTCGCAATTAATTCATTATCATTTATTTGCTTAATTGTTTCATCCCAATCAATGCCGAGATTAGAAATAACTTTTTCTTTTTCCTCGATAAGTTTTTCATCCGGTGAGTCGGTACTTCTGATATCCAGCAGATCATCAACACTGCTTGAAAGGGAACTTAAAATGGTATCGAGTTTAGCTATTGCTTCCTGCTCAGCACGTCTGGCTGCTTCCAGATCATCTATACGGCTGATAATTTCGGCACAAATGGTGTGGTAACGCTCAGTAATTTCTTCATTGGCAAAATTCTGTATTTCACTCCAGCGGGCAACATAATTTTCAAAAGTGGTTTTTTCCTGCAGCAGACGATTGCGTTTATTGAGTTTTTCCAGTTTGTCGCAGATATCAACTACTTCTCTGGCCAGTAGCAGAGGACGTTCCTCATCCTCAATGATCCGATCCAGTTTTGATTTTACGATTTTATAAACACGTTTATCTTTACGTCGGGACTGTTTTGCCACCCGTTCCAGTGTGGAGCGTTTAGCAATATGCTGGGCCGCCAGTTGCCGTATTTTTGAATTTTCATCCGTTAGTGCTATATCTCCCAGTAAGGGATCCCGACTGATTTTGGGAATACAGAGTTCACGCAGACTGGACTGATCGGCATTGGCTGCAACAAATTCAAGCAGGGCTGGATTACGACTGCCGCGGATCATTTTTTCACGTACATTAAACTCAGGTACTGGGTGTTTTAAGCCACTTAACAATTGAAACATCCGGGTTTGAGCCGCTTCTTTAACGGTGCCATTAGTCCCTTTCATGATAATGGTCTGTAATAAATCCAGATCGCTGATCTTATGTGCGGCAATCGCTCGTATAGACTCATCTGTATCATTCATGGCAATATCGGCCAGAATATCCTGTTTGCTGACAGGTAGATCCTGGACGGCTTTTTTGCGTATATCAGGATTTTTGCTTTGCCATTTTTCTTTTGTGAAAGAAGCTAGAAGGGGTTTTAAGAATTTATTAAGAACCATTAGTAATTACCTTTATTCATTTTACCCTTCTGGAAATCCTGTTTAGCCTGAGTAAAAAAGTAAGGTCAGGCTTCAGCAGGGTATACACGTTGCAATCTGCTGGCATTGTGTTACAAAGTGGATAATTTCTCAAGCTGTTCTGTCAGACTTTTGAGTTTATTCTGTGTTTCAAGCAGTTTTTGCCGTTCATGTGCAACCACCTGTTCAGGTGCTCGGGAGACAAAGTTGTCATTGGCTAATTTTGCTTCCAGTTTGATAACAAAGCCCTGATTGGATGCTATTTCCCTGTTTAACCGTTCCCGTTCGGCATCAATATCAATCAGTCCTGCCATAGGGATCAGGATCTGCATATCATCCACCAGAGCCGTAGCAGACTCAGGAGTTTCTGTACCACTTTCCAGCCAGGTTATGGATTCCAGGCGCGCCAGTTTTATGAGCATGGATTCATTTTGCTCAAGTCGGCTTCTATCCTTTTGTGAGCCATTATTGAGTAATACGGTCAGAGGTTTGCCGGGTTTAATATCGTAGCCACTGCGTATTTGTCGTACGCCCAGCACAAATTGCTGTAACCATTGCATTTCTGCCAGAGCCTCTTTATTTATCAGCTTATTATCCGGTGTTGGGAAAGGCTGCAGCATGATAGTATCATCCTCATTGCCGGTTAGGGGGGCGACCCGCTGCCAGATTTCCTCGGTAATAAAGGGCATGATCGGATGAGTAATACGCAAGAGTGTTTCTAATACCGTAACCAGAGTATGACGAGTACCGCGTAGCTGGGCTTCAGTGGAATGGCCATTATTAAGTATTGATTTGGATAGTTCCAGATACCAGTCACAATATTCGTTCCAGGTGAATTCATAAATGGACTGAGCTGCTCGATCCAGACGATAGCTGTTTAAGGATTCAATGACCTGTTGTTCGGTTTCCTGCAAACGTGAAAGGATCCACTGATCGGCCAGACTTAAATCCAGCTGCGGATTGTCCATACCGCAATCGTGACCTTCGGTATTCATTAACACATAGCGGGAGGCATTCCAGAGTTTGTTGCAGAAGTTTCTATAGCCTTCAATACGCCCCATATCAAACTTAATGTCACGCCCGGTGGTGGCTTGTATGGCAAAAGTAAAGCGCAAGGCATCTGTTCCAAAGGCCGGAATACCGTCCTTGAATTCTTTACGGGTCTGCTGTTCAATTTTTTTGGCCATTTGTGGCTGCATCATGCCTCTGGTGCGTTTTTCCACCAGGGTTTCCAGTTCAATACCATCAATCAGATCAATGGGGTCCAGAACATTACCCTTGGATTTAGACATTTTCTGACCATGTGAATCTCTGACCAGACCGTGAACATAGACCTCCTTAAAGGGGACTTTACCGGTGAATTTAAGACCCATCATAATCATTCGGGCAACCCAGAAAAAGATAATATCAAAGCCGGTAACCAGCACATTGGTCGGATAAAAAGTATCCAGAGCTGGTGTTTTTTCTGGCCAGCCGAGGGTAGAGAAGGGCCATAAAGCCGATGAAAACCAGGTATCAAGAACATCTTCATCCTGTTTTAAAATCAGCTTGTCAGAGAGCTGGTATTTTGTTCTGATACTGGCCTCATCCTTGCCGACATAGACTTTACCTGCTTCATCATACCAGGCTGGAATTCTGTGTCCCCACCAGATTTGACGGGATATACACCAGTCTTCAATATTGTTCATCCATTCAAAATAAGTGTTTTTCCAGTTGTCCGGTACAAAACGGATATCGCCATCTTCAACGGCTTTAATGGCCGGCTCTGCCAGGGGGGCAATTTTGACATACCATTGATCGGTCAAATAGGGTTCAATAACAGCGCCGGAACGATCACCTCGGGGAACCATTAAACGGTGGTCTTCAATTTTTTCCAGTAAACCGGCTGCATCCAGATCCTGGACAATAGCTTTACGGGCTTCGTAACGATCCATGCCCTGATATTTTTCAGGTGCATTATCATTTATGGCCGCATCAACCGTGAGTATATTGATAATGGGCAGCTTATGGCGTTTGCCTATATCATAGTCATTAAAATCGTGTGCCGGTGTAATTTTTACACAGCCGGTTCCAAATTCAGGATCAACATAATCATCAGCTATAACTGGAATTTGCCTCTCTGTCAGGGGCAGGCTGATGGTTATGCCAATCAGCTTCTGATAGCGTTCATCGTCGGGGTGAACAGCCACTGCAGTATCTCCGAGCATGGTTTCGGGACGGGTGGTTGCAACAATAATATGTCCGCTGCCGTCACTTATAGGGTAACGCATATGCCAGAAATGGCCATTTTCCTCTTCTGAAATAACTTCCAGATCAGATACTGCAGTATGTAATACTGGATCCCAGTTTACCAGACGTTTACCCCGGTAAATCAGGTCTTCCTCATACAGGCGTACAAATACTTCTTTCACGGCTTCAGACAGACCTTCATCCATAGTGAAGCGTTCACGTTGCCAGTCGAGAGAAGCACCCATACGTCTTAACTGACGGGTAATGGTATTACCGGAATGGGCTTTCCAGTCCCATATTTTTTCAATAAAGGTATCACGCCCCAAATCGTGGCGAGTTTTACCTTCAGCATTGATAATTCGTTCCACCACCATCTGTGTGGCAATACCTGCGTGATCGGTACCGGGCTGCCAGAGTGTTTTATCTCCCAGCATCCGGTGGTAGCGGGTTAGAGCATCCATAATGGTATCCTGAAAAGCATGTCCCATGTGCAGACTGCCAGTCACATTAGGCGGTGGGATCATTATACAGTAGCTGTTTTGAGAAGGAGCCTGCTTTTGTTCTGAGTCTATATCAGGGGAAAAATAACCATTTTCTTCCCAGGTTTCATACCAGCGTTGTTCAATTGCATGAGGATTGTATGTTTTTTCCATAATGGAGAGCTACTCTTAAATTAGTTACAAAAATTAGTTACAAAATGGTTAATAAGTGGATCTGGCTGCTATTCAGAGACAGGCACATAAGAATTCAGACCCGATATTATAGTCGGAACTGAATCTAAAGTAACTATATGATAAGAGAAAGCAAGATGATAAGAGAAAGCAAGTATTAGATTATTTTTTAAAGGCTGCATTCAGTTCAGCTTCCAGATGGCTCAGGAGCTTGGACTTAAGTTCTGCAATTGATATTTCAATTTGAAAAGAAAGCTGCTTATGTAGTTTTTCTTTTAATTGTTCAAAGTGAATGGTAGTGGTTAAATCGTTAAATGAGGGAGGGGCGTTAGAAGCCACTTCTGTAATCGCCTGAGACAGGTGGGCATTGCTGGTTTTAGAATGACTTTCTGAGATGATTTCTGAAAAGGTTTCTGTAATAGTGGAGTGAATTTTAACAGACTCTGCTGGAGGAACATCAGACTTAGGTGAGGATGTGTTCTGAGCCAGTTCTTCAAATTTAAGTAAATCTTCCGGTTGAGTAATAGATTGTACTTTTTCTTCCAGCTCTTCAACTGAATCAGCAAATTCCATTACATCAAA
This sequence comes from Gammaproteobacteria bacterium, assembly GCA_027071355.1. Taxonomy (GTDB): domain Bacteria; phylum Pseudomonadota; class Gammaproteobacteria; order GRL18; family GRL18; genus JANELJ01. Next base: position 5,687 of record JALSUJ010000303.1, read on the forward strand.
ATCATCATCATCCATATCTGCAATATAATCATCAATATCCGCTGATAACGGTTCGTCAGTCACACTGATTGTGCCGTCAAGAACAGGCAGATCAAAGTTATCCTGAGGATCTTCCGGCAGACTATCGGGTTCTGATTTAAGTGGATCGGAATGATTTTTTTGCTGCTCTTCAAAATGAGAAATTAATTCATTATTCAATAAATCAGCGGTTAGTGTTGGTATGCTTTCATTTTTCAAAAGCGGACGGCCAATATCAATACCTTCTTTATCCAGCAGGCCTTTTAAATCACCCATGGCAGAGGTAAACTTTTTATTTTTGTCTTTATTATCCACACTAAAACTTTGTTTGTTAAGGTTTTATAAATCGTATTTGTTCAGGCTATAGCCCTGTTCCCGATAAAAACGATAGCGTTTCCGGGCAAGTTGTTTCTCATTTTCATCTTTATCAACCATTTCAGCAATACGCTGGAATCGTTGATGAAAAAGCGGAGTATGCAGACTCAGGTTTATCAGTAAACAGGTATATTGTTCGGGTATCTGAACCTGATCAGATGATGCAGAAGCCTGTATAACTACAGGATAGTTGAAAAGTTTAGTTTTTTCCTCGGAATCAGGTGAAAATTCCGAAGAAATAACACAATGTGGGATAAAACTGTCAGATTTATAAGTCCATATCAACTCATCAATGATATTGGCCTGCTCGTCTGAACGGGTATAGATATATACATTTAGCTGCTGACTCAGGGCCTTTTCACATAAACGATATACCATTTGATAAATATTGCGTCTGGAATTGTTATCCAGAATGTAAAAGTCGACCTGGGTCATAAGGCCCTACTGGCTGCGTTTGAAATGATCAATAATATATTGTGTTAACAGAGTAACAGGGCGGCCAGTAGCTCCTTTATTGCTACCTGATTCCCAGGCAACACCGGCAATATCCAGGTGTGCCCAGTTATATTTTTTACAAAAAGCGGATAGAAAAACTGCGGCAGTAACAGATCCCGCCTCTTTACCACCAATATTAGCCAGATCAGCAAAATTACTTTTTAGCTGCTCCTGATATTCATCCCACAAAGGCATTTCCCAGATCCGATCCCCGGTGGCCTTACCGGCATTGGTTAAATCATGTCCCAAAGGACTGTGGTTGCTGTATAAGCCGGCAGCATGTTTGCCCAGAGCAACCACACAGGCACCAGTCAGAGTAGCGACATCAATAACTACATCAGGGTTAAACCGTTCACAATAACTCAGTGCATCACAAAGGATCAGACGCCCTTCTGCATCAGTGTTAAGAATTTCAATGGTCGTACCGGAATAACTGGTGATGATATCTCCGGGTTTGCTGGCCAGGCCATCGGGAAGATTTTCTGTTGTGGGGATAACCACCACAACATTGGTTTCCAGCTGCAGTTCGGCTACCGCATTAATAGCCCCCAGGACACTGGCAGCACCGCACATGTCGTATTTCATTTCATCCATACCAGCACCGGGTTTAAGAGAGATACCGCCGGAGTCAAAGGTAACGCCTTTACCCACCAGACAAACAGGCGGTCTGGCCGGATCACCATTAAGATAACTCATAACAATTAATTTGGCGGACTGGCGACTGCCTTTGGCAACAGACAGCAGGGCTCCCATACCCATTTTTTCCATATCTTGTTCTTCAAATATTTCAGCACTGAGATTGGAATAGACCTTGCTGAGGGTTTTAGCCCGTTCAGCAAGGTAAGTGGGAGTACAGATATTGCCGGGCATATTGCCCAGATCTTTAGCCAGTTTGATACCCTGGGTAATGGCCATGCCTTCGCGAACAGCCTGTTCACCATCAGCCAGATCACGTCGATTAGGGACGGTGAGTACGATTTTTCTAAGTGGTCTGCGAGTGGAATCTTTTTTGCTTTTTAATTGATCAAAGCGATACAGGGTATTTTGTGCTGCTTCAATAGCATGGCGAATTCGTTGTGAACTATCACAGCCTTTAACCGGCAGTTCGGTCAGATAAAACACGGCTTCCATGGAACCAGTATCATTTAAGGTGCTGACAGCATGAGAAATAATTTTGCGGTACTGGGTAAAACTTAAATCACGCTCACGACCACAACCCACCAGTAATATCCGATCACAGAGGGTATTATTAATATTGTGCAGTAAAAGAGTCTGGCCGGCTTTACCTTCCAGGTCGCCGCGGCGGATCAAACTGGAAATGTAACCGTCGGTCAGTTCATCAAGTCTCTGAGCCGATGGAGTGAGCCGTCTGGGTTCATAAACACCCACGACTACACAGGCTGTACGTTGTTTTTCAGGGCTGCCGCTTTTTACGCTAAATTCCATATTGACTCCGCTATCACTCCACCAGGTAAGAAAATAAAACTGTCTGCTGATAATTCCAGGTTAAATTGATTGTCAGACCGCATGGTTTTTCATATCATAAGCGCTGAATTAAGCATAAACCTTTAGCGGCCTGCATCTCAGGCTTTAAATCCGGCTTGAATTGGTTGCGATGTAAATAGTTCAGGCCGGGTTAAATGATATACTGGAAATCTCAGTTGTGTTGTTAAATTTATTGTAACTATTCAGCGTGTTTAGATTTTGCCACAGTTCAAGGCATTTTCGCACGGAGAATGTGAGCATATACAAATATGTGACCATTTGAGTACGAAAATAACGCCGAAATAGGGTAAAAGATGAATACGCTGAGTAGTTACAATTTATTTTATTAAGTAGTTTAACTTAATATTAATGTAAATCCAGTAAAAAATACTATTATCTTTAAAAATACATGCTCTGAATAGCCATGTAATTGTAAAAAAGGCATACCACATTGATAATTCGAGATTACATTACCAGAGAAGTTATAAGGACATTTGGTGGTGTGTTTCTGGTACTGTTTTTGATTATTTTAAGTACCCAGTTAATAAAATCTCTTGCGGCCGTTGCAAATGGTAAAATTCCAATTGATTTTTTATTTGCTCTTATTGGTCTGAGAAATCTGCAGAGTTTGACGTTGATCCTGCCTTTAACCCTTTTCCTGGGTATTCTTCTGGCTCTCAGTCGCTTGTATAAAGACAGTGAAATGGTGGCTCTGTCTGCCTGCGGTATTGGACCTGTGACATTAATAAAGTCGGTTATTATTGTTCTGGCCAGTTTTATTGTTTTAGAGATTGGTCTGGCACTGGTTATTGGCCCATGGGCATTTAGCCGTATGCAGATTGTTGAAGAAGAATTTAAACTACAGGCAGATATTGAACTGGTGGTACCTGGACAGTTTACCTTATCTAATGACGGAAAAAGGGTTATATATGCTGAAGAAATAGTCCATCGCACAAAGTTGAAAAATGTTTTTCTGCATGTTGATACTGATACCAGAAGCAGTGTACTGGCGGCTAACGAGGCTAATATAGAAACTGATCCCAGGCAGGGTGCACGGTATATTGTTTTTCAAAATGGTCATCGTTATGACGGAGAATCCGGGACCCTGGAATATCGGGATATTAAATTCAAGGACTATGGGGTGTTGCTGGAAGGTCGAGGCAGGGCGGTTATTCAACTGGATCGTGATGCCTTACCGCTTAAGGCATTAATAAACAGTGATAATCTCTATTATAAAGCAGAATTACAATGGCGGATCTCACAAATTCTGATGATGATTATTCTGGCTCTACTGGCTGTGCCCTTAAGTAAAACCTCTCCGCGTCATGGACGTTATGGGAAAATGGCATTAGCGGTACTGATTTATATTATTTATTCCAATTTATTACTGGTAGCAATGAACTGGTTACGTAAAGGTGTGGTCGAAGCTTATATTGGTATGTGGTGGGTGCATTTGCTGTTTTTTGCTCTATTCCTGTTTCTATTTGCCCGTCAAATGGGCTGGCTAAGTGGTTTAAGACGAAAAAGTCATGATGTGCTGCACTGTCCGGATGAGTTTGACGAGATGGTAAAAGACTAAATCTGATGGTCAGGGGCTGTTATCAATAGCCACTGATCAATTTCATTCAATCTGATTAATCTCTCATTCATTTTTAGATGATATACTTATACATATATTTTAACTTTTAAATGGAATCATTATGAAATATCTATCACTTTTATGTCTGATTTTTTTCAGTCAATCTGCTTTTGCTAATAAATGTATTGATTTAATGCAGAAAGAGGATTTTTACGAAGCCGCTGATGTCTGTACTTCGATGGCCAGAAAAGGAGATAGTATGGCGCAATTTGCCATTGGTGTGCTCTATTATCAGGGTAATGGCGTGATGGCTGATCCGGCTAAATCTCAGAAATGGATGCGTAAGGCAGCAGAGCAGAATCATCGACAGGCTCAGTATAATCTGGGTATTATGCTGGCTAATGGGCAGGGCAGTCCTGCTGATCTGATCAGTGCTTATGCCTGGCTTAAAATTTCTGCAGATAATGGTTATGCACCGGCTGCAGATTCGGTTAAACAACTGGGTGCAGAGTTATCATCGTCAGAGAAAAAGGCAGCAGAAAAGAAAATTACAGAGTTGAAAAAACAATATAAATTATAATATGCTGTTTTTATATATTCATGGTTTTAACAGCTCTCCGGCATCCTATAAATCTCAATATTTCAAACAGTTTCTGGATGCCAGACATCCTGGTAATGAGTTTATCTGCCCGGAACTGCCTGATTATCCGTTTCAGGCTATTGAGTTACTGAGTCAGATTATAGAATCCTCACAGAACCATCCACTAGCTTTAATCGGTAGTTCGCTGGGGGGCTTTTATGCCACCTGGCTTGCCAGCAAATATAATCTCCAGGCAGTGCTTATTAATCCTGCAGTTAATCCGCAGGAATTATTAGTAGGTCTGCTGGGTAAAAATACTAATTATCATACGGGACAGGAATACCAGCTGACAACAGAACATATTGAGCAACTCAAAGCTTTGCAGGTCAGTGTGATTGAACGTGTCGAAAATTTTATGGTCCTGCTGCAAACCGGTGATGAAGTGCTTGATTACCGACTGGCTAATAAAAAATATATTCAGAGTCACCTGATTCTTGAGCAGGGAGGTAGTCATTCTTTTGAAGATTTTCCTTTATATTGTGAGGAAATTTATCAGTTTCTAGCTGGATAAGTCTTTATTGTTACCGTTTTTTTTGACTGAGGGCAGTTTAACAATATGTGAATCAGAAAATATATCCTGTATGGAACGTTTTTTCCCATCCACCAGCTTCCATAGTAAACCGGTAAAACCTAATAGAAACACCATATACAGCCACGGGGAGGCAGTCAGTGGATTCTGGGATAATCGTTGATAGAGAAACAGAGCTACTATCCAGGGAAAACCGGCTGCAAAAAAACGTAATAATGTCTGTGTCCAGCTTATGCCATGATCCAGATCACTTTGCAGGCGCAGTGACCAGCTGCGTAAACCCAGAGTTTGTCCACCATGCCGCCAGAACCAGGCAAAGAAAAACCAGGTCACAATAAACATATAACTATAAAACAGGGGGCCGGTAAACTGGGTGGTGCTCAAATTCTGAGTGCTGGCTGAATCTACATGGGTGAACATCTGGGCCGGTATAATATATATAATACCAGCCAGTAGCCAGACAGCACAGAGCAGCAAAAAATCATATATCAAGGCACCCAGTAAGCGCATAATAGAGGCTGGGGGCAGTTGGACTGAATTATTACTTTGCTGCGCTGATGTTTTATGACTCATATCTCTCACTTGAAATTAACCATTAATTCTACAATTTACTATTTTACTTTTTTTCTGTAGTCATGGACAACTATCCGGAATGGACATATAAATAGAAATTTGTAACTTATTCAGCGTAATTTAAACCCCAATAGCGTGTCAGTCTGTAAGGGTTGTGTTTCCGGAGTTTATGAAAACATGGATGTTTTCGTAAAGCGATACATGGATGTACTTGAGCGCCCCCGGAAATACAACCCTTACAGACTGATACGGGAATTTATGCTGAATTGATACAGAAATTTAATTAAAAGGGCACTAAGAATCACTATCTTTGATACTAATATGTTGATATTTTGGTAGAATACTAACTTTATTATAAATCCTTTTCAGAGAGAAGACTAAATGCTAATTCTGCGTGGCAAATCCGCCTTATCACCTTTTCGAATTGATAAACTATTACATAAACTCCGCGCAGTGGTACCCGGTATTAGTTCTGTTAGTTCACAATATATTCATTTTATTGATACCCGTGCAAAATTAACACCCACTCAGGAAACTGTGCTGGAACGCATTCTTATTTATGGTGCAGATACCACAGAGGTCACTTTTAACGGCCTGGAGATTCTGGTGGTACCACGTATTGGAACCATTTCTCCATGGGCCAGCAAGGCCACTGATATTGCTCATAACTGTGGCTTACATGCAATAGAACGTATTGAACGCGGTGTTTTATATACCCTGGATTCTGCTCAAGGTGTACCGATAAGTGAACAGCATAAAACGGAACTGGCGCATGAGCTTCATGATCGAATGATAGAAACCTGTTTTTATGCACTGGATGATGCCAGTGCACTGTTTGAACACCATCATCCGGCACCATTGAATTATGTGCATATTCTGGAAAAAGGTAAAACCGCACTGGAAACTGCCAATATTGAATTAGGTCTGGCACTGGCAGAGGATGAAATTGATTATCTGGTAGAAAATTTCACTCGAATGGCACGCAATCCGACGGATGTAGAACTCATGATGTTTGCTCAGGCTAATTCAGAGCATTGCCGGCATAAAATTTTTAACGCCGACTGGACTATTGATGGTGTTACCCAGGAAAGATCCCTGTTTTCCATGATCCGTAATACCTATCAGCAAAATCCTAAAGGGATCCTGTCTGCCTATAGTGATAATTGTGCGGTAGTAAAAGGTTTTAATGTGCAGCGTTTTTATCCGAATGCGAATACTGCGGAATATGAATATACCCAGGAAGACTGCCATATTTTAATGAAGGTGGAAACCCACAACCATCCTACGGCCATTTCTCCGTGGCCGGGTGCTGCTACAGGATCCGGAGGTGAAATTCGGGATGAAGGCGCTACTGGACAGGGCTCAAAACCCAAAGCCGGTTTATGTGGATATTCAGTGTCCAATCTCAAAATTAAAAATGCTGTTCAGCCCTGGGAAAAGGATTATGGTAAACCGGATCGAATTGTATCGGCTCTGGATATCATGCTTGATGCCCCATTGGGTGCCGCCGCATTTAATAATGAATTTGGCCGTCCCAATATCTGCGGTTATTTTCGTACTTTTGAGGAGCAGGTTAAAACTCCGCATGGTACGGAAGTTCGCGGTTATCATAAACCTATTATGCTGGCAGGCGGTGTAGGGAATATTAAAGCAGAACATGTACAAAAAGGGGATATTCCAGAAGGGGCTAAAATTGTTGTGCTCGGTGGCCCGGCCATGTTAATTGGCCTGGGTGGCGGTGCCGCTTCTTCTATGAATTCTGGAAGTAGTTGTGAGAACCTTGATTTTGCTTCCGTGCAGCGGGGTAATCCGGAAATGGAACGTCGTTGCCAGGAGGTAATTGATCGTTGCTGGCAAATGGCTAAGGCAAACCCCATTTTATCCATTCATGATGTCGGTGCCGGTGGTATTTCCAATGCTCTGCCTGAACTGGTTAATGATGCAGGTATGGGAGCGGAGTTTGAATTAAGAAAAGTACCTAATGATGAACAGGGTATGTCACCCATGGAAATCTGGTGTAATGAGTCGCAGGAACGTTATGTACTGGCCGTTGCCCCGGAAAGCATTGAACAGTTTGAGCAAATCTGTCAAAGAGAGCGAGCACCTTATGCCATTATTGGAGAGGCAAGTAAAGAACAGCGTCTGATCCTTACGGACAGTCATTTCGGTAATACGCCTATTGATATGCCGCTTGAGGTATTACTGGGTAAACCCCCTAAAATGTCCCGGGATGTCAGTCATATACAGACTCAGCAGGCAGCTTTTGCTACTCAGAACATTGAGCTTGAAGACGCTGCCAGCCGGGTATTACATTTACCAACGGTAGCCGATAAAACCTTCCTGATCACTATTGGTGATCGTTCAGTTACCGGACTGGTGGCACAGGAACAGATGGTAGGCCCCTGGCAGGTACCCGTAGCTGATGTTGCAGTCACCTGTAGTGGTTTTCATGAAGTTACCGGTGAGGCCATGTCTATTGGTGAACGTACACCGCTGGCTCTGGTTGATCAGGCTGCATCTGCGCGTATGGCTATTGGTGAAGCGCTGACCAATATCGCTGCAGCGAGAATTGATAAATTGTCTGATATTGTTTTTTCTGCCAACTGGATGGCGCCTGCAGGTCATGCGGGCGAAGATGCGGGCTTATACGATGCAGTAAAAACCGTTGGTATGGATATTTGTCCCAAACTAGGTATTACTATACCCGTGGGTAAAGATTCGATGTCAATGAAGTCAGTATGGAATGATAAGGGAGAAAACAAATCCGTAACCGCACCGCTATCATTGATTATTTCAGCTTTTTCCAGGGTACAGGATGTTCGTGAAACTCTGACTCCACAGTTACGAATGGATCAGGGCGAAACAGAATTAATACTCATTGATCTGGGGCGGGGGCGTAACCGTATGGGTGGTTCTGCTCTGGCTCAGGTTTATGGTCAAATTGGAGACGAGGTACCGGATCTGGACGATACGGAAACCTTTAAATCGTTTTTTACCATGATTCAGGAACTTAATATTAATGGTAAATTGCTGGCTTATCATGACCGTTCTGATGGCGGCCTGTTTACGACCCTGCTGGAAATGGCTTTTGCCGGTTATTGCGGTCTGAATGTTGATATGCAAAAAATCTGCGTGGACAGGGAAGATATACCTGCCGCTTTATTTAATGAAGAACTGGGGGCCGTTATTCAGATCCGTAAAGCGGATCATGATGCTGTTTTTGCTTATATTGCTGATATGGGAATGGGTAGTATGGCTCATCTTATTGCCCATCCGGTAACGACGGATGAAATTAATTTTGTCTTTAATCAAAATATAGTACTGAGTAATACTCGCACTAATTATCGTAAAGCCTGGTCAGAAACCAGTTTTCAACTGCAGAAATTAAGAGATAACCCGAAATGTGCAGTAGCAGAATATCATGCCATTGATTCATTGGGTAATCCGGGTCTGCATATTGAAGTGGGTTATGATATCAATGAAAATATCAGTGCACCCTATATTAATAAAGGCCTAAAACCGCCTATGGCCATTCTGCGGGAGCAGGGTGTTAATGGTCATGTTGAAATGGCGGCTGCTTTTGAAAAAGCCGGTTTTTCAACCCGTGATGTACATATGTCTGATATTATTGAAGGTGGATTATCTCTGGATTCTTTTAAAGGGTTGGTGGCCTGTGGCGGTTTTTCCTATGGTGACGTTTTAGGTGCGGGTGAAGGCTGGGCTAAATCCATTTTATTTAATGAGATTGCCCGGGAGCAATTTGCTACCTTTTTTCAACGTGATGATACCTTTGGGCTGGGAATATGTAACGGCTGCCAGATGATGTCTAATCTGCATGAACTGATCCCCGGTACCTCACACTGGCCGCATTTTGTTAAAAACGAGTCTGAGCAGTTTGAAGCACGTACTGTTATGGTGGAAGTTTTACCATCCCCTTCACTGTTTTTTGCAGGCATGGAAGGTTCACGTATGCCTATTGCAGTGGCTCACGGAGAAGGTCGTACTGAATTTCAGCTGGGTGGTTCCGCGCAGCATGCTCTGGATAGTGGGCTAGTGACTTTACGTTATATCAATAATGATGGCATGCCCGCTGAAAATTATCCTTCTAATCCAAATGGATCACCTCTGGGGTTGACCGGTTTATGCAGTGAAGACGGGCGCTTTACCATTATGATGCCGCATCCTGAACGGGTATTCCGTTCAGTACAGAATACCTGGCTGAATGAACATAAAGGAGAAGATGCTCCCTGGATGAGGATGTTTCAGAATGCCAGAAAATGGATAGGATAATGTCTCAACCAGGTTGATTTTGAAGAGCACAATAAAAACAATACAGGGATAAAGGACATCCATGAAAGAGACCTTACTCTGGTTACAGTTGCCAGATAGAAAAAAACCGGATGGGCACTGTCTGTATCATTCGATCAAAGATATTGGTCAGTGGATTGAACGTACCTCAATTTTACCTGTGGGTGAACAATCCCGTCTGTATTATTCTTTTCTAGTGGAAGTGAATGCTCTGGATATCCCCTTGCAAAAACGTCTGGATTTACTGGAACAACTGCATCCACCTATCTTAAAACTGCTGCATCGACTGTCAAAAAGATGTGTTGGCAGTGGTTTGCCTTTAAATGAAGAAAAAAATCGTCTAGCGGATCTGCTGGGTGCCTTCTTAATAGAAATGACGACCGGCTATAAAATTATTATTGATGAACTGGCAGATATGGGGCTGTTAGGTTCATTGCTAAAGCAGAAAAATTTAACACTGGCTATTTATTTTGCACTGTATTATTCCTCTCTGAAATTATTTTATAACTATATTCTCTATGCTGATCATCATGTTAATGAATGGCTGGATATACATCAGTTGTATCAGTTTGCAAGTAAGCGTCATTGTGAAAAGCGAACCGTTAAAAACTTTGCTGAATCGGTAAATACCATTGCAGAAATATATAAAAAAATATTATTGTTTGCACTATCAAATCCGTATCATTTATCAATTGGTGAAATGACTTTATTGTGGAATAAACTGGATGACTGGTCACATTATACTGAGTTAAATATTCCTGAAAAAAATAAACTGCCTGAGAGTCACTTCCTGATACGTCCGTATAGCGAAAGTCCTCCGTTTTCAAAACAGCTTTTGTCTCTGCAGAGAGATGAATACGTCAGTTCACAATTATGGGGCTTTGAAACCCGAAATTTATGCTCTTTTCTCAATAAAAATGCCCCATTTCAAAATGTCTCGGATCCTTTTTTAAAACGATTATTAAAAGTCTGGTCGGTAGAAACTAAGAGACAGGATGAACGTCAGGCTATGATTGAACCGGTTGATATGGTTCCCGGTGTTACTCATGTGTCTCATTTTCTGGGCAGTGTTACGCTTGAAACCCGTATTCATGAATTATATGATGAACAGATAGCCTCAAATTCCAGTGACCATCATGATACAGAAATTCCGGTTTTCAGGGCGTTTCTTGTAGATGAGTCCAGCCATGGTTTTCGGTTAAAATTAGGCCAGAAAAATACGCAAAGTTTTCAGCCCAGAATTAATGAAATTATTGCAGTTAAACATCGTGACGGCAGTATACATGTAGGCTATTTACGCTGGCTTATGGAAAACAGAGAAAATGAAATTGAGATGGGCATAGAACATTTGAGTTCTATGGCTGAATCAGTGCAACTGGTATTGACCAACCATCAGGATGCAGCGGTTAATAACAATTTATTAAATACCAGAATCCTGGATAGTTTCGTATTTCCGGGTGGTAAGGCACAACATTTCCGACCAATATTATTTACCCATTCTTTTATTGAAAAATTTGCCGGTTCCAGAAATTATGTTATTAAACTCATCCATAAAACCGGGACTATTAATATCCGCTTGATTCAGAAAGTGGATGTGGTACTGGATTATAATTTATATCTGTTTGAAAAATCAGAAGCAATAGTAAAGGATAAAAAGCAACAAGAAAAAACCGAGCGCTTTGAAGGTTTATGGGATAAACTTTAAAGCTGCTACATCAGTAGGCATTTTCACGGGCTCAGCCCCGGCGGAGAGTCGTCGGAGCAGGGGAACAGGATAGCAAACCTCCAGGCTTACCGGGTTATTTGACGATCCATCCATTAACCGTTTCCAGATCGGCTCGAGCCAGTTCTCCGGAAGCCTGTTTTAACCTTAATACATTCAGTATATAGGTATATCGGGCAATCGAGTGATCCTGCTTGGCACGATAGAGATCACGCTGGACATTCAATACATCCACAATAGTACGAGTACCCACTTCAAAACCTGCTTCTGTAGCACGCAGGGCACTCTCATTAGAAATGACGGCCTGTTTTAGAGCTTCTACCCGGCTAACTTCTGAAATGACATTAAGGTAGCTGCTGCGGGTGTTTTTTTCGGTTGAATTGCGAATTTCATCATATACATCCTGGCTGTGTTGAAAATCATACTGAGCCTGACGGGTACGGGATGTGACAGCATTGCCTTCATAAATAGGTATAGACACATTCAGACCAATGGTTCTTTCATGGTATTGAGGGGGGGTAAATACTACAGGATTATTACTTTTGTTGTATCCATAGGAAGCGGTTAAACCCAGTGTCGGATAATGACCAGAGCGTTTCAGGTTGATTGTTTCTCTTTGTACATCAGTATCTTCTCTGGCGGCCAATAGTGTGTAATTACCTGATAGTGCCTGATCAACCCAATGTTGAATATTAGCCGGAGAAGGGGGATCCAGTGGAATTTTATCCGCCAGGGGACTCACATTTTCAATATATTGCCCGGCAACTTCGCGCAAGGTTTCTTTCGCAACCAGCAGGGCATTTTCGGCAGCAATAACCTGTGCGTTGGCATTATCATAACCTGCTTTGGCTTCATGAACATCTGTTATAGCAATAATACCGACTTCATAGCGACGTTTAGCCTGTTCCAGCTGGCGAGAAATAGCTTTTCTTTGCGCTTTGGCAAATTCCAGAGTATCAATAGCTGATAAAGTCCCAAAATAAGCATCTGCGGTACGAATAATCAAGTCCTGCTGGGCAGCACTAAGATTAGCCTCCGCTTTATTGATCTGTAAATTGGCAATACGGTAATTTACATAATTGCTATTATCAAAAATACTCTGGTTCAGATCCAGGCTGTAGCCATGCCGGTTATAATCGTATGAAGAGAAGCCGGCAGTATCATTGTGAATCTGCTGAGTAGTTCCCGTCAGACCGATTGTGGGTAAAAATCTTGCAAATGCCTGTACTGAGCCTTCACCAACAGATTGTTTTTGAGCAATGATCTGTTTGAGTATGGGATCACTTTGAAAGGCCATGCCATAAACTTCCAGCAGATCTTCAGCCTGAACCGGGCTTGCTGCAGCGGTTACCATAAGACAGAGACAGGCAGTAGAAATACCTTTTTTAAGTGAATACTGCGTTAAAATTTCTGGAAAACAAGTTTTTGATAAAGGTAAGGTTTTTAACATAGCTATAATATTCAATTTATCCTGAACAAGAGAGGTAACAGGCTGGCAGCCTGCTTACAATTAATAATATATTATGAACCAAAATAGTAAGATAAGCAATTTAAGAAAATCAGAAGGCAGGGAACAACTGAACGGACTAAGCTTTCCTGATACCGCCTTCTAAAATGAGCTTTCAGAGCGTATTACTGGTCTTTATCCAGATACCGTTCGGCATCCAGTGCTGCCATACAACCCGTACCTGCAGAAGTGATAGCCTGACGGTAAACATGATCGGCCACATCTCCGGCCGCAAATACGCCTTCAATACTGGTCATTGTGGCATTACCCTCAGAACCTTTGTGAGTTTTGATATAGCCGTGATCCATGTCCAGCTGCCCCTGGAACATATCAGTATTAGGTTTATGACCAATTGCAATAAACACACCCATTGCTTCCAGTTCTTTAGTTGAACCATCTAGCGTACTCTTAATGCGAGCACCGGTAACACCGGCGTCATCACCGAGTATTTCATCAATCTGAGCATTCCATTCGATATTGATATTACCGGTTTTAGACTTTTCAATCAGTTTGTCAGCGAGAATTTTTTCAGAGCTGAATTTATCACGGCGATGTACAATGGTAACCTCGGAAGCTATATTAGACAGATAAATGGCTTCCTCAACGGCGGTATTACCACCACCTACTACAATGACTTTCTGGTTTTTATAAAAGAAGCCATCACAGGTTGCACAACCCGATACTCCACGACCTTTAAAAGCTTCTTCTGATTCCATACCCAGATAACGGGCAGAAGCCCCGGTTGCAATAATCAGGGCATCACAGGTATAGCTGGCAGAATCGCCTTTGAGTTTAAAGGGGCGTGAAGATAAATCTACTTCATTGATATAATCAAACAGGATTTCTGTGTTAAAACGTTCTGCGTGTTTGCGCATTCTTTCCATTAAATCAGGTCCCATTAAGCCTTCCGGATCACCAGGCCAGTTATCGACTTCGGTAGTTGTCATTAACTGACCACCCTGTTCCATACCGGTAATGATTACCGGGTCAAGATTGGCTCTCGCTGCATAAACAGCCGCTGTATAGCCGGCGGGGCCTGAACCCAGGATTAAAAGTTTGCAGTGTTTAACATCACTCATGTAGGAACTCCAGAATGTCAGAATTTAGTGTAAAAAAGAATAATTTAATATAAAGTAATATACAGCAAGTATGGGGATTTTAAAAACGAATTCCAAGCGTATTTCAGCTTTTAATGAGGATCTTATGAGAATTGCGATACCTACAGAAATAAAACCCAGAGAAGGGCGGGTTGCACTGATCCCTGATGCGGTTTCAATGCTGGTTAAACAGGGACATGAAGTTTATATTCAGTCACAGGCGGGCATCCAGAGTGGCTATACTGATGCCGAATATCAGCAGCAGGGTGCTGTGATACTGTCTGATGCCAGGGCTGTTTATGCAACAGGAGAACTTATTGTTAAGGTGAAGGAACCGATAGAACCGGAACTATCGTTATTAACTGCTGAACATATTCTGTTTTCTTATTTACATCTTGCAGCCCTGCCGGAGTTAACCCAGAGGCTTTGTGATATCGGCCTTAAGGCCATTGGATTTGAAACGGTAGAAACCGCCGGAGGCCAGCTGCCTCTGCTGGCACCTATGAGTGATATCGCAGGACGTCTGTCGGTACAGATCGGTACTCATCTGCTGCATTCCTCTATGGGAGGAAAGGGCGTTTTATTAGGCGGTGTTCCGGCTGCCCCCAGAGGTAAGGTGGTTATTCTGGGAGCTGGTATGGCGGGTGGTAATGCCGCCTCATTAGCGGCCAGTCTCGGAGCCGATGTCGTCGTATTTGACAGGAATCGTGATAAAATGATGGCCATGCGAGCACTTGGAAATAATGTTACGGCCTTATATCCTCACCCGTCTTCTATCCTGGAACATGTAAAAACGGCTGACTTATTAATAGGAGCGGTACTGGTGGTGGGTGAAAAAACGCCTCATCTGGTCAGTGATGCAGAAGTTCGCCAGATGCAGCCAGGCAGTGTTATTATTGATATTTCAGTGGATCAGGGCGGATGTATAGAAACAACTCATCCAACCTCATATGATCATCCGACTTTTATTAAACACGGAGTGATTCATTTTGGTGTTACTAATATGCCCGGAGCGGTTCCTAGAACCGCATCACAGTCTTTATCCGCCAGTTTGATACCCTATCTTATTCAGCTGGCCGATGCGCCGCAGCAGTTATCTGAGCCATTGTTAAAAGGGGTTAATATTGATGCTGGCGAAATCGTTCATCCTGCATTAAAATAGGCGCACTTTAAATATATATGCTTTTTCTATCCTTCCTACTTCTTACAAGAGCTTTAAATTTTGGCGCCAACGGTAAAAAAGAAAACAACAATAAAAAAGAAAGCAAAAGCCAAATCTGCCTCAGTCAGTAAAGTCACTAAAAATACCCTGTCGGCTAATGTTATTCGAGGCATTAAGGAAAGTATATTTTTTCTGTTTATAGCCATAAGTCTCTATCTGTTTATTGCTTTATTTACCTACTCACCCGCCGATCCTTCCTGGTCGCATAGTATTTCTGGCACAGTTGATCCCGGCAAACTGCATAATATGGGGGGACTGTTTGGTGCCTGGTTTGCGGACGTTTTTTTATATCTATTTGGTTACCTGGGGTTTTTATTCCCGGTTATGATTCTGTATAGCGGCTGGCTGGTTTACAGGGGCAGAAATGAACAGGAAGTTTTTCATGGCTGGTATTTCAGCCTGAGAACGCTGGGTTTTATGCTGACCATTATTGCCGGTACCGGTATTTCCAGTCTGCATTTTATCCATCCAGCGGTTAACTTTCCCCTTAATGCCGGGGGTATTTTAGGTCAGGTTGTAGCTGCTCAGTTACAGCAATGGTTTAGCTTTGTAGGTAGTACTTTATTACTGCTGACGCTGTTTTTAATCGGTGTTACATTGTTTACTGGTCTGTCCTGGTTATCCTTAATGGATGGTATTGGTTCTCTGGTATTGAATACTAATCGCTGGCTTATTACAAAATGGCAGCAGCGGCGGGAACTGGTTGCCCGTAGAAAAGCAGAAAAACAGAGCTTGAAAACAGATAAACAACAGCAGTTACAGCTTAAGGCAGAAGAAAAACAACGGCTTAAAGAACAGAAAATGGCTGAAAAACAGGCACTGCAGGATAAAAAACGGGCACAAAAATCTGCTCTGCAGGCGCAGAAGCTGACCGCTCAAAAAGCAAAAGAAAAAGCTATAAAAATAGAACCGCGTTTTCAGGGCTCTAAGAAAAGTGAACGGGTTAACAAGGACAAACAACCGGAGCTTTTTGAACATGATGCTATTGATTGCCTGCCATCATTATCCTTACTTGATGAAGCCCAGCCATCATCTCATGTTACATCACCGGAAGCTCTGGAGCATACTTCCCGTTTAATAGAAGATAAGCTGGCCGATTTTAATTTAAAGGTAGACGTTGTTTCTGTTAGTCAGGGGCCAGTTATTACTCGTTTTGAAATTCAGCTGGCACCGGGTATTAAAGTCAGTCAGATCACTAATTTATCCAAGGATCTGGCTCGCTCCATGCTGGTGGTCAGTATTCGGGTGGTAGAAGTTATTGCAGGTAAATCCACAGTTGGTATTGAAATACCCAATGAGCATCGTGAAATTGTTTACTTTAGTGAGATTCTGGGTTCTAAGGAGTTTGCCGACAGTAAGGCCAAAATTCCCCTGGGTCTTGGACAGGATATTTCCGGTCATCCCATCGTGACTGATCTGGCCAAAATGCCTCACCTGCTGGTGGCGGGTACGACGGGGTCAGGTAAGTCGGTTGGGGTAAACTCCATGATTCTGAGTATGCTGTTTCAATTGTCTCCCGATGAATTGCGTCTGATTATGGTGGATCCGAAAATGCTGGAACTGTCTATTTATGAGGATATTCCACATCTGCTGGCACCGGTAGTGACTGATATGAAAGAGGCGGCCAATGCTTTACGCTGGTGTGTAGCTGAAATGGAACGCCGTTATAAGCTGATGGCGGCCATGGGCGTCAGGAATCTGGCCGGTTTTAACAAAAAAATAGTGGCGGCTATTGATGCCGGTGCACCCATTCTTGATCCTTTATTTACCCCGAATCCACTAATTCCTGATGAACAGCCGGCGGAACTGGAACCCTTACCGTTTATCGTTATTGTTATTGATGAGTTTGCCGATATGATGATGATTGTCGGTAAGAAAGTTGAAGAGCTGATAGCCCGTCTGGCTCAAAAAGCCCGGGCTGCCGGTCTGCATCTTATTATTGCTACACAGAGACCTTCTGTTGATGTGATTACGGGTTTGATTAAGGCTAATGTACCCACCCGGATCGCTTTTCAGGTTTCTTCTAAAATTGACTCCAGAACAATTCTGGATCAAATGGGCGCAGAAAATCTGCTCGGTCAGGGTGATATGCTGTTTTTACCCCCTGGACAGGGGTATCCGCTGCGGGTTCATGGTGCCTTTGTCTCTGACAACGAAGTGCATGCGGTAGTGGACGATTTAAAGAGTCGCGGCAAGGCGGATTATATTGATGAAATTTTATCTGGAGAAGGAGTCTCTACGGGCGGACTGATACCGGGTGATAGTGACCCCCGGAATGAAGCTGATCCACTGTATGATCAGGCAGTTGCTATCGTCACAGAAACTCGCAGAGCGTCTATTTCCGGTCTGCAGCGGCGTTTAAAAGTCGGTTATAACCGGGCAGCCCGTATGGTTGAAGATATGGAAGCTGCGGGTGTGGTCAGTGCAGTACAGTCAAACGGACAGCGAGAAGTGATTGCACCGCCGCCGGTATAGTGGATTTTATAGTCATTGAGTGGCAGAATACAACTTCAAAACAGCCATAATGGTTCAGGATGAACTTTAAATAAAAGGATTTATTATGAATGCTCAACTGGAAGAGCAGGGGTGTACAGTCGATAGCGATAGTCTAGCTGATACTGATATTACTGACACAGAAACAACAGAAACAGAAGCAATAGTACAGTACTTTCTGCAGCAGGCGGGTTTAACCGATTCTTATAAGGCAAACTATCAGGCCCTGTCTGCACTGCTTAAATATTACCTCCTGCACGCTCCTGAACATGAATTTGATCCCTTTATCTGCAGCGTGTTAATTGCTCAGCTGGAACGTAAAATAACGCAGCAGGTGGATGCGGTACTGCATCATCCGGAATTTCAGGCACTGGAATCAGGATGGCGCAGTATTAAATTACTGGTTAAGCAAACGCCGTTCAATCAGAATATCAAAATTGAAATACTTAATATTTCTCTGGATGATTTGCGTGAAGAGCTGGATGATGCCCCGGAAACAGTCAAATCCGGTTTATACAAACTGGTTTATAGTCGTGAATACGGTCAGTTTGGTGGTGAACCTTATGGGGTAATACTGGGTAATTATTATATCACTCCCAAAGGATCGGATGTTCGTCTAATGAGCAAGGTAGCCAGTATTGCTGCTATGGCCCATACGCCATTTATTGCCGCAGCCGATGCCGATTTTTTTGAACTGGATAATATGCGTGATCTGGCATCCATCGTTGATATTGAGGATATTCATAATACCCCCCGTTTCGCAAAGTGGAAGCGTTTAAGAAGCACTGAAGATGCACGTTATATTGGTCTGGTATTACCACGGTTTTTATTACGCACAGCATATTTGGCTAACGCAGAAAAATTACTATGCTACGGGATAGAATATCAGGAGCAAAGCAGTCACAATTCTGAACTTAATTTATGGGGGAATTCAGCCTTTTTATTTGTGACCCGTCTGATAGATAGCTTTGCACGTTATCGCTGGTGCCCCCATATTATAGGTCCTGCCGGTGGTGGTCAGGTGGAAGATATGCTCACTGCCAGTTATCCTGCTCTGGGTAACAGAGAATGTTCTTTGCCAACGGAGGTTATGATCACCGATCGAAGAGAATTCGAACTGACGGAAAGTGGTTTTATTGCCCTTACTCTGCGACGAGGTGAAAGTAGTGCGGCTTTTTATTCGGCAAATTCCATTCAATCGAATAAACACTTTGGTTTTTCGGCACAGGAGCAGGAAAAACAAACCAATTTCAAACTGGGCGGGCAATTAACCTATCTTTTTGTTATTAATCGGATCGCTCATTATTTAAAAGTCATTCAAAGAGAAAATATCGGTACCTGGAAAGAAAAAGCTGATGTGGAACGTGGTTTAAATCTATGGCTCAAACAATATGTATCGGATCAGGAAAATCCGTCCATGGAAATAAGAAATCGTCGGCCATTACGCAAGGCGCAGGTTGAGGTTCAGCCTGTCGAAGGTGAACCCGGCTGGTATCGTGCTATGGTTCAGGTACGTCCGCATTTTAAGTACATGGGAGCTGATTTTACTCTGTCACTGGTGGGTAAACTGGAAGTCTCTAATGATGTGCAGCAGCATCGTCAACAGATATAAATATACAGGTGGTAATTAGCATGTGTGCAAATTTTTGCTCAATCTAGGGAAAACCCGAATGCTTCTTTATGCCGTAATAAAATACAATAGCTCTAACGGAATGACATTAACCAGCAAATGATTGCATACAATGATATCAGAAAAATCCCTTCTAGGACGTATCAATAGTGATAGTTCTCACTACTCACTTAAATTTGATTATGCCAGTTTACATTATTCAATCCTAAATAGTCTTCAAAAAATGCTCAACGTCCGAAAGGGCAGTCTTGTTTCTCTGGCAGATTATGGCATGCCTGATTTCTCTGAATTTATTTCACAGTTTCCAGATGCTATTAACAAGCTTAAAAATGCTATTAGAGATTTTTTGTATCAATATGAGCCGAGAATACAGACGATTCAAATTTCACATGATCCGGATCCTGATAAACCTCTGGAATTAAAGTTTAATATTACCACCCGGATTGTTATTAATGAGGATGTTCAGAACATGTCTTTTGAAACGGTTTTAACCAGTACTGGACAGGCAATCGTCAAATATTAATTTCCAGATGGAACTGGAAATTTTAATGCAACGCAATAACAGGATAGTCATGGATGACATTAAATAAATATTTTCAGGATGAACTGGCTGCATTAAGGGTTTTGGGGGCAGAATTTGCAGACTCTAATCCACGTCTGGCACCCTTTCTGGCTACTGAAGCTCAGGATCCGGATGTTGAACGATTACTGGAAGGGTTTGCTTTTCTTACTGGGCGTTTAAAAGAAAAACTGGATGATGAGCTGCCAGAGTTAACTCATTCTATAATGAACCTGCTTTGGCCGAATTTTCTTAAACCATTGCCATCACTGAGTATTATAGAGTTAACACCTCTTGCAGGATTAACTGAGAAGAAAGCGATCAAGCGGGAAAGTATGATACTTTCGACACCGGTTGATGGCACTCAATGTCAGTTTCAGACCTGTTATGACGTGGATGTTTTTCCAATAAAAGTTTCAGCTGTGCAGCATAATATTCAGTCATCCGGTTCGAATATTGCTATTAGAATGGACCTTCTTGACGAAAAAGCCAGTTTTAAAGAAATGAAACTGACAAATCTTCGTTTTCATCTGTTTGGAAATATCCAGACTTCCTATCAGCTATACCTGTTTTTTACTCGTTATCTTCAGGCCATTAAAATCAGTGTTATTGATAATAATGCTAATAAAATACTAGTGGATACTCTGGATAAACACTCAGTGACTGCAGGCGGCTTTAAAAATAATGAAAATCTGTTTCCCTGTTCCGAAAATCTGTTTCATGGCTATCGTATTTTACAGGAATATTTTGCCCTGCCTGAAAAATTTTTATTTATTAAGTTTAGTGCTTTAGACAGGCTAGCAGAAAAAATTGAATTACTTGATCTGGATAACATTACAGCTCTACAGTTTGATTGCCAGTTTGATAAAATCCTGGATAATACCCTGTCAGTTTGTGCAGATAACATCAGACTTTTCTGTACACCAGTTGTTAATTTATTTAAGCATCAGTCCGCCCCCATTAAGCTGGATCATAAACAGGTGGAATACCGGATTCTACCTTCAGCAGTTAATCCGGCACACTATGAGGTTTATCAGATTAATCAGGTTGAAGGCTGGGGTTATGATGATTTCAAACGCAAAGAATACCTGTGTTTTGAATCATTTGAGCATTCATTACAGGGAAATAAAGACAGTTTGTATTATCGAACTCGGATAAGAGAAACGCCTGATGGACAAGCTATGGACAGTTACATTTCCTTTATTAATCAATATGAGGGTAATCAGCTACCGCAGGAGGAAACAATTGAAGCTTCACTTATCTGCACCAATAAAAATCTATCAGCTAAACTTGGCATAGGTGATATACAAATGGCTGGTGAAGGCATGCCGGAATTTGTTGAAATTAAAAATATTTCACAGGTAACCCCTGAGTTTATGCCACCAATGGATAAAGGCTTTCACTGGCAGCTTATTTCTAATATGTCACTTAATTACCAGTCCTTAATGAATAAGGACGCTTTAAAGATAATTTTTTCTACCTATGATTATCGGAGTTACTATGACAGACATCAGGCAAGAGCTAGTCAGCACCGTCTCGATGGTATTGAGTCAATAAAGGTAGAGATGGTTGATCGCATATATAAAGGACGTCCTGTTAGAGGTGTGCGTTCAGTGATCATAGTACAGGAATCAAAATTTACCAATGAAGGTGAAATGTACCTTTTCTTTTGTGTTCTAAATGAATTTTTTGCTTTATATGCATCTCTTAATTCATTTCATGAACTTCAGGTAAAGGGGATGGAACAGGGAGAAGTCTATAAATGGCCAGCCAGGATAGGCCAACAGCCAGTCATATAGTTAATGATTTAATCCAGCACAGCCATAGCTATTCGTTCTTTCAGGCGGTTCGTTTATTAGAGGATTATTATCATTTGCTTAAAACAGATGGAGGCAGGGCGGAGTTAAAACAGACGTTAATACAGTTTAGTGTTAATCCAGCACTGGATTATCATGTCAGTGATCTGGACAGTATAGAAATAACAGAAACTGAAGAGCTAGTTAAGGCAAAATTGCAGGTTAATTTTATGGGTTTATATGGTGCTGCTACACCAATGCCGGTTTTTTATACAGAGACCATAATACAGGCTGAAGAGGGCATTGATCAAAGTAAAGACTTTATGGATCTGTTTAATCATCGAATGATAAGTCTGGTTTACAAATGCTGGGAGAAATACCGCTATTATCTTAATTATAGAAAAGGTAATACCGATCAGTTTTCAAACTGGATGTTTTCGCTGATGGGAATGTACAAGGCTAATGACAGACTGGATATTCGAAATGATGATGATTTTCAATGGCATAAATTATTACCTTTTCTGTCAATGCTTGGAATGCGCTGCCATTCCGTAAGTATTATAGAATCAATATTGAAAAGTTATTTTGACTGGCAGAATATTAGTATTAAATCCAATATTAAACGTTATGTAAGTATTGCTGAAGATCAGCAAAATCGTCTGGGTTTGCAAAATGCAGTGTTAGGGAATGATATGTTATTAGGTACAAAGATAGAAGATAGAAACGGTAAGTTCAGAGTTGTTATCAGTAACTTACCTTATCATATGTTTTGTCAGTTTCTACCTGATGGAGAGTATTATCAGAGCTTAAGAAAATTGATTAATTTTATACTTCGGGATCAACTGGACTACGATATAGAATTACAGCTGCTGAATCCGGAAATACCGATACTGTGTCTGGAACAGAATAGCCATGAGAAACTAGGACTCACCACATGGATAGGAGAAAGCTCCAAAAGTGATAAAACAGTCCTGCTTCCGGGAAGATAAGTGTTGTTCCGGATAAAGTTATTATTAGAATATAAAGGATTATAAAATGAATATAGATTTAGATGCATTGATAAGCCATCTGAGCAATGATGCCCGTGACATACTGGAAGGAGCTAGTGGCAAATGTATTTCCAGGGGGGGGTATGAAATAACTATTGAAGATGTATTGCTGGAAATGCTTGAGCAGCATAATAATGCTTTTTCCCAGGTACTTAAACAGTTTTATATTCCGCAACAGAAAGTTCTAAAGGCGATTAAATCCGTACAGGATTTACGAACTGGTAACACCTCACATCCGGTTTTTTCTCCATTACTTATTGACTGGTTGCAGGATACCTGGCTGATCTGTTCCTTAAAATTTAACAGCTCAGAAATAAGCTGTGGTGTCCTGATTTACAGCCTGTTATCTAATTCTCAACGTTATGGTAGAATGAATTATTTTCATTTGCTGGATAATATCTCGGTAGAAAAATTATTTAATATTTTACATGGACAGCAGATACCTGAAATAGAACAGTCGAATGCTAATAATAATCCAGAGTATAACAAAAAGGCTGGTACTGCACTGGATAAATACACTATAGATTTTACCCTGCTTGCCAGTGAAGGAAAAATTGATCCAGTGTTTTGTCGTGATAATGAAATAAGACAGATAATAGATGTATTAGCACGGCGACGAAAAAATAATCCTATTGCCGTTGGAGAGCCGGGTGTTGGGAAAACAGCCGTTGTAGAAGGTCTGGCGTTAAAGATCACAGAATCTGATGTGCCTGATGTGTTAAAAAATGTTCGTTTACTCGGACTGGATATGGGCTTATTACAGGCTGGAGCCAGTGTGAAAGGTGAATTTGAAAAAAGGCTCAAAGCGGTTATTGAAGAGGTTAAATCATCAGAGCAGTCTATTATTCTGTTTATTGACGAAGCCCATACACTGGTGGGTGCAGGAGCTCAGGCAGGCGGTAGCGATGCTGCCAACCTGTTAAAGCCGGCCCTGGCAAGAGGAGAACTAAGAACTATTGCAGCCACTACCTGGAGTGAATATAAAAAATATTTTGAAAAAGATCCAGCACTGGCCAGACGTTTTCAACTGGTTAAGCTCAATGAGCCGGATGCTCGTCAGACAATGATGATTCTGCGTGGTTTAAA
>JALSUJ010000304.1 GCA_027071355.1 Gammaproteobacteria bacterium
ATATTCTGTGCCGCGCCGCGTTTAAATTTATCAGCCTTGGTTAATAAAATATGAGCAGGCATTTCAGCGCGTTGACACCATTGCAGCATTAAGACATCGTATTCTGTGAGCGGACGGCGCACATCCATTATCATTACCACACCTTTTAACATGGGACGCTCCACCAGATAACGTTCCAGTAGATTTTGCCAGTGCTGCTTGACCTTAACCGGTACCTTAGCATAGCCATATCCCGGTAAATCCACCAGATGTCTGTTGTCTGCTATGCGAAAATAGTTGATCATCTGTGTTCTGCCGGGGGTTTTTGAGGTCCGGCAGAGGGCTTTGATATCGGTAATTGCATTAATGGCACTGGATTTTCCGGCATTAGAACGGCCGGCAAAAGCCACTTCCATCTCACTGCCTGCAGGCAGCTGACTCCATTTGTTTACACTGAGTAAAAATTCGGCATTTCGATAGGGATTGGGCTGATGTACATTCGTTTCGGCCATGTTAAGTCTTTGTTCAGTTAATGATTGTTAGGATAAAACTAAAATCAGCATTAGCTATGCGATTTTAGTCTGATAGGGAGTCAAAGTCATTCTGGACCCGATTCAGATCAATATAATTGACTATTTTAGCACTTTATTATGAACAAATGTTGGTCAAGCGACTTCGTTTTGTGTAAAATAATCAAAATTTTTTTCTATGTCAGGTCAGTATGGTCAGTATGTTTTAAAGTAAAACTTTGAACTAAAGCGAAAAACTATGGCTTAAAAACTATGGCTTAAAAACTATGGCTTAATAGCAATGGTTTACAGATGGTTTAACTGGTGTGATATAAATATAATTTATCTGGAGTGAATAATGAAAAAAAGTATTAGAGTATTAGTAGCTGCGGTACTGGCTGCTGGTTCTTCTGCAGTATTTGCTGATGGTGCTGCGCTGTACAAGACAGCCTGTTTTGCCTGTCATGATGCGGGTGTTGCAGGTGCTCCCAAACTGGGTGACAAAAAATTATGGGCACCAAGAGTGGGTAAAGGTATTGATGGTCTGGTTAAGACGGTGTTAACCGGCAAAGGTGCTATGCCTCCTAAAGGTGGTACTCAGATGACTGAAGCTCAAATCCGCGAAGTGGTTACGTTTATGGTCAGCAAAGTACAGTAATGGTACAGTAAAGATACAGTAGAAAGTATAGAAATAAAAAATATAGAAATAAAAGTCCGGTAGTAAGGCTTTAGAAGTAATATTCTAAGGCGTCAGTTCTGAACAGGCTTATTGATACTAATAGCCTATTGTTCGGCTCTCAATACACCACTATTTTTAAGAACAGGATTTAGGAAAAACCATGAAAAAAATTGTTATTGCTATTGCTCTGGTAGCGGGTTTAACAGGCGTTGTACATGCTGCAGGTAATGTGGACGCAGGTAAAGCAAAAGCTGCAAGTTGTTTCGCGTGTCACGGTACGGATGGAAATTCAATTGCACCCAACTTTCCTAATCTTGCCGGTCAGAGTGCCTCTTATCTGTACAAACAAATGAAAGACTTTAAAGCAGGCAAACGTAAAGATCCGACCATGGATGCCATGATTATGCCAGTGGACGATCAGGCTATGCAGGATATTTCAGCTTTTTTTGCAACCCAAAAAATAAAACCCGGTAAGGCAGATGCTGCGCTGGTTGATGCGGGAACCGCCATATACAAAGGTGGTATTGCTGAGATTGGTGTACCCGCCTGTATGTCCTGTCATGGACCCACCGGTGCTGGTAATCCCGGAGTTGGTTTTCCGCAGCTGTCCAGTCAGAAATCAACTTATGTTGAAAATCAGTTGAAAAATTTCCGCGATGCAGCACAAAATAATTCCACTGTTGGCCGTCATAATGACGTCAATAAGATGATGCGTAATGTCGTTAAACGTATGAGTGATCCGGAAATTAAAGCGGTTGCACAATATATACAGGGTTTAAATCCATAATATTCTGCAACTACTCTGCGTAGTCACAACTATCGCTAAAATCAGGGGAGGTCAATGACCGCCCCTTTTTTTTGAATAGATACTATTCTTTTTTCATCAAGAGTTCGGCAGTGAGCAACGATAATAATAACGACAATCTGTCAGCATCATCAGAGACCGACAGTAAAATAGAGCGCTATCGCTCAACCCGCAGGGAACATGGTCTGGGCAGGGTGTTACTCAGTTTCCTGGGATCTATGGAAGTGGCTATCAGCTTATTTGTGGTAGTGGGTATTGCCTCAATTATAGGCACTATCCTGCAGCAGAATCAGGCTTATAATTCCTATATTATCCAGTTTGGGCCCTTCTGGTTTGAGGTATTTCGTGCTCTGGAGCTATATGATATTTACAGTTCCTGGTGGTTTGTTATTTTACTGGGCTTTCTGCTGATTTCCACCTCAGTATGTATCTATCACTACGCCCCTATGATGTTGCGAGAATGGCGGCTTTTTCGCCTGAATGTGTCTGAAAAATCACTCCGCCTGATGCATTCTTCCGGTTTATGGAAAACCGATCAGAGTCAGGAACAGATCTGTCGTTTTGTGCAGCAAAAGCTGGCAAATGGCGGCTATAGTAGCCGCTTAAAAAATGAGCAGGGTGTGCTC
>JALSUJ010000305.1 GCA_027071355.1 Gammaproteobacteria bacterium
ATATTAAACTTAGTTAAAATACTTATAATTTAACAGTATTTGCTTACAACTAAATAATGTCTATTTCTGACATTGTGTGCAATACACTGTACTGCGATTATTCAGCCTTATTTCTTTCAGATTATGTCCGCATTGGGTGCAGGGCTGATTTTTACGTCCGTAAACCAGTAATTCTTGCTTAAAATAGCCGGGTTTTCCATCGCCACCGGTAAAATCCTTTAAGGAGGTTCCACCCTGTTTAATTGCCTGGCGGAGAATTGTTTTACTGGCTGCACAGAGCTTTTCATAACGGGCTTTACTGATACGTCCTGCAGCTCGTTTAGGGTTAATACCACTGGCAAATAGAGCTTCATTAGCATAGATGTTCCCAATACCAACCACTACTTTACTGTCCATAATAAATTGTTTAATACTGACTTTTCTAGCTCTTGAATGTTTGAACAGATAATCGGGATTAAAATCAGACGATAAGGGTTCAGGACCCAGGTGCTGTAATAATGGATATTGAGTTACAGGTTCGGTGGTCCACAATACGGCACCAAAACGACGCGGGTCTTTAAGACGTAAAGCCTTGCCATTGGCAAAGCATAGTTCAAAGTGCTCGTGTTTATCATAGCTTTCATTAACAGATACAATGCGCAGACTGCCGGACATTCCCAGATGGATAATCAGGGTTCCTGACTCACAGCTTAATAATAGGTATTTGGCACGTCGTTGAATTGTAGAAAACTGAGATTGCAGTAAATAATCAGGCAGGCTGGCAGGCACAGGCCAGCGCAATTTAGGATTTCTGATATTAACCCGGGTGATAGTAGTGTTTAGAATATGTGCTGAAATACCCCTTAAGGTGGTTTCAACTTCAGGGAGTTCAGGCATTAAACACTGCTATTAAACTCGGGTATTAAACGGAAGACCAGGCACTTGTTTAGATATCAGTTTTCATCTTCAGGGAAATGACCCAGAGGGCGATTAAAGGTGTAGTTAAGAGGTGCTTCAACCAGAACTTCACCCGATTCACCGAAGTTTTCACCGGGGACACTAAACAATAGGCCAACCAGATGCATGGCACCGCCCAGAGCTGAACCCACAACGCCTAAAGGACGAGCCAGTACCAGATCGGCAATCATATCACCTTCACGATCCTGGTAGCTTTGATCATAATAATCAGCGGCAAAGCTACTGGATGTCAGTCCAATGAACAGACTGAACAGAGCAGCACTTATTGATGTTTTCAAGAGCGTTTTCATGGTATCCCCACTTTTTCGTTATCTTTTGTTTATAGTATATACAGGCATAATAGTCAGGTAATTTCTACAAATCAAGTTTAAGAGTTTGAAAATATTAAATCATTCACATAAAAAAGCCATTAAGGGCTTTTTTTCAGGTTTTTTGTGACCGGGATAAACTCGGTGAGTAGTTTAAGCTGTTGTGGTGTGATCCACCAGGCGATGTTCAGATCGCGGCGTAATAGTTTAATTTGATTATCTTCCTGAATGATAACGTAAGTAATAGTTTGTTCTGCATCAGCCTGTTTTACTGTGATCCGGATTGATTTTTGAGCTAAAAGATCAGCTTTCTCCAGTTTCTGCTTAATCTGTACTTCGGTTTCAACTTTAGATGCCTGTGTTTCCCGCCAGTATCGAATCAGGCGGCTAACGCTGTCAGCATTGATCCCGGCACGGTCGCGCGAGGTTTTAAGCTGCCATTTTCCATTATTGACTGTCAGTGTGTAACCGGGCCACTTAAGTTGCTGGATTTGAGCACCGGGAGGTATTAATAACGGGGAAATAAAACTGTCGATTCGGGCTCTTAACTGATAATACACGGTACCGTTAATTAAATGGATAGTGGTTTTACTGTCTGCGTTGGCAGCAGAATCAATATTTTCATGTACATTGACCGCATAACGCTGTCCGTTCAGAGGTGCCTCACTACCCATATCAAAACGCCGATCATTGAGCCAGACACTAACGGCAGGTTTATCCAGATGATAGCGCGGCAGCTCGTTTTCCTGTACCTGAAAGCTGGAATAACTGCGTTTATGAGCCAGGGATAGAATAGTTTTAACTCGTAATGGATTTGCTGGTAACTGGTAGGGAGACTGCAGAAACCAGTGTTTACCTTTTTTGCTCAGGCGTATGGACTCGATATCCTGACGTTCTATGACAATGTTATGAATATCATTCGTATTTAATGAGCTGAGATATTTAAACTGACTTTGCTCAAGCCCCGGCTTAAACCAGGCAATTAATGCCAGTAAGAGTACCATAACAAATAAAATAAGATTGGTTCTGCTATCCTGATGCATCAGCCTCTACGCCTCCGGAACCAGATCAGGGTACCGCTGATAAACAGCAGTGCGGGTATAAACAGTAGGAAAAAACTGCCCAGCAGTGACAGCTGGGAGGTAGAAAGTTCCAGAATAATATCATTTTTTAGCTGTGTTGGAATGGCAATAAAGTGATCATCATGGCTGAGCCAGTTAAAAATGTTTAAACCCAGTCCTAGATTGCCGGCATTGCCTAAAAATGTATTGGATAGAAAATCACCATCACCCACTACCACAATACGCTGTTCCCGACGGGATACTTCATTACTGGCCTGTTGTTCCTGCTGTTTGTGATGGCTTTCTTCAGCTAATGGGCGGGTTAGAACCATACCGATAGTAACCGGGCCGATAGTATCCAGTAAATCACTGAATTGAACCTGATCTCTGATGGGAGAGGTTTCTATCCAGCTGCGCTCTACGGTCACCAGAAATGGCTGCATATCAAAATTGAGAGTGCTGTCGGAGTCATTTTCTTCTTTATCGGGAGTGGCGTCAGCTTCAGCTTCTTCCACATTGCGTACGTCATCAATAAAAGCGGGCAGGCGTTCTATGCCTGCAGCCTGTGGAAACAGGGTCACAGTGGAAAAATCATGGTTGATTGGGTGCTCAGGATAATCAGTAATAATGGCATAATCAGGACGGCTAATACCATATTGTTCGGTAGTGGGGTCTACCACTACGCCATCAAGAAACTCAATACCCAGTAATTCAGATAGCGGTAATAAGCCGTGCATGGGCTGGTTTTTTTCGGTATTTAAGGGTTCGCCAAGCCATAATAAATTACCCCCGTTTTTGACATAATCAATGAGTAAACGAACCTCTCCGGGCAAAAAAGCAGCCTGAGGGCCGGCAATAACCAGAACAGAAATATTATCAGGAATGGACATGCTTCGAGCCAGGTTCAGAGTTGCTATTTTAAACCCCTGTTTTTTTAGATGATTACTAAAGGTGGATAAATCAAAATTAGCCTGACGTACGGGACTGCGCTCTCCATGCCCTTCAATAAACACAATTTTTCGGGTATTGGCGCGTACCAGACGCTGCAGGGTATTGGTCAGATTTTGTTCGGATAGCTGAGTCAGATTCTCCTTGCGGCCCTGATAATGGACAATAATTTCACCATCCACACTGATATTAAGGGCCCGGATAGTTTCCGGGTCGGCATCGGGGTCAATAAAATTTAAACTCAGATCAGGCTTAACGCGTTGATAGCGGGCCACCAGTTCCTGTACTGATTTACGGATACGGGGCTTGCTGGTATAAGAAACCAGTTCCACCGGTGCATCAAGGCTCTGCAGTAATTGTATGCTGACTTCATTCAGGGAGTTCTGGCCATTGACTGTCCAGTCAGTCTGATAGACATACCAGGTGCTTAAATAGGCCAGCAGGCCAAGCATGGTAATAAACAGCAGATTAAATAACCAGCGCTGCAGTTTCAGAAAACGGGTTGACTGTCGGTTAATATCCATAGTAATAATCAGCGCTTAATGCGGCAGGCGCAGTCTTTCCAGACGGCGAATACCCAATACCAGAAACAGGCAGATAAACAGCATATAATAGGCAATATCGGCACTGGAAAATACCCCTTTGAGCAAGGGTTCAAAATGGTTCAGTAAGGAAAACCAGACCAGGACATTCCGCCCTTCTATTTGAGCCGCATTAGTACTGCTGGCCCAGTTAATAATCCATAAAAACAGTAATAACCCAAAGCTGCTCACAGCTGCAATGGCTGGTTGACGACTGAGAGTGGAAATATATAAACCGGCAGCAGTAAAGGATGCCAGCAACAGAAAAAGTCCCAGAATAGCCGCAGCCAGCTGTCCCAGATCAATGGCCGTTCCCAGCAGCAGAGAAAGCGGCATCAGACTGATCATGGCAATTAAGATGATCAGAAAAGCCAGAATGCCAAAATATTTTCCCAGAATAATTTCGGTCATGGATACCGGAGCACTGAATAACAGGGGCAGAGTCTGATTTTTCTGTTCTTCACTGATCAAACGCATAGTGAGTAGGGGAACTATCAGCAGCAGCAGGATGGCCGCACCCCCCAGCAGCGGGGCAATAACCAGATCGGTAATACCGGGAGAATCTTCCAGCACCGAGAGTTTGGCCTGTATTTGCAAATAGGTTTCCAGCTGACTTAGAAACTGATAGCACAAAATCAGCTGGGTGATTGCCAGCATAGTCCAGGCAAGTGGTGATAAAAACAGGCTTTTGAGTTCCCGTAGAGCAATGATTTTAATCATCCGTATCCCCCTGATCTAGTGCCGCTAAATCAGGCTCGACACAGGTTAGAGACATAAATATTTCTTCCAGAGTCCTTTTTACAGGGTATATTTCATACAGGCCCCAGTGGTTATCAATGGCCAGTGCTATAATCTGCTGTGATAGATTAATAATAGCGGACTGATTTTCATGGTTATTTAACTGATCGGCCTGACCCTGTATCAGCAGGCTCTGATTATCCTGTTCAATGGACTGAATTCCCGCTAATTGCTCCAGCTGTTTGATATCCACCTCTGCGCTGCAGCTCATACGTAGAGTCAGTGTATTCATCTGCTGATTAAGCTGCTCAATTGACGCACTAAAGACCAGTTTACCCTGATTAATTATCTGTACGTTATCACAAACCGTCTGAATTTCAGGCAGAATATGACTGGACAGCATAACGCTATGGTTTTCTCCCAGTTCCTTAATAAGCTTTCGGATTTCAACCATTTGAATCGGATCCAGGCCTACGGTTGGTTCATCCAGGATGACAATATCCGGGGAATGGATAATGGCCTGAGCAATGCCGACCCGCTGCTGATACCCCTTGGATAAATTATTAATCACACGTTTGCCATGTTCTATCAGCCCGCAACGTTCCTTGCTTAATTGTACCGCTTGTTTCAGCGCCGGCCTGGCTACTCGGTTCAGGCGGGCACAATAATACAGATATTCATCAACCGTTAGTTCTTTATACAGGGGAGGGGTTTCGGGCAGATAACCCACCAGAGCCTTGGCAGCAACGGGATCATCCATTAAATCAATACCAGCGATTTTAATACGGCCCTGACTGGGAGCCAGATTGCCGGTCAGCATTTTCATGGTGGTGGATTTACCGGCACCATTAGGCCCGAGAAAGCCCAGTATTTCGCCACGGCGTAAGGTAAAACTAATATTATCAACCGCAATGATATGATCATTACGATCTTCAATACCCCGTTTGCCCGGATAAAAGCGTGACAACTGAGTGACTTCAATTAAAACTTCACTGTCCATTATTAGGTCGTGATTATCCTTTAAATCCTGTTATAGTGCTGAATTTTATTCTAGCATAGTTTATTCAGATTCTGTAAAACCCCTGTTCCTTTCCACTGGTGCGGGAATGCATGCTGAATAGTTACAGCCAGTTAATCATTTTTAATAAGAGAATTAAAGTTTGCAAACCGATCATTCAAAAACACAGGGTATTCGAATACTGGGTGTCGATACCGGTGGTACTTTTACTGATTTTGTTTATTATCAACAGGATCAGCTTAAAATTCATAAAGTATTATCAACGCCACAAGCACCGGAACAGGCAATTTTACAGGGCATTAGGGAACTGGGGCTGGAGCAGTCTCTGGGTGGGCTTTCCATGGTGCATGGTTCTACCGTGGCAACCAATGCGGTACTGGAAAAAAAAGGCGTTAAAACACTGTATATAACCAACACCGGACTGGCAGATGTACTGACCATTGGCCGTCAGGCACGTAAAGAACTGTATAATCTCACTCCTGAACCTGTAACACCACC
Source organism: Gammaproteobacteria bacterium (assembly GCA_027071355.1). GTDB lineage: Bacteria > Pseudomonadota > Gammaproteobacteria > GRL18 > GRL18 > JANELJ01. Next base: position 6,110 of record JALSUJ010000305.1, read on the forward strand.
GGTAGCAGGAGAACTCTGTTTTGAGGTAAACAGCCGTGTGGATGCCCATGGGCAGGTGTTACAGACGCTGGATGAAAGTGAACTGACAGAACTGAAAACGGTTATTGAACAGCATCAGCCGCAGGCCGTGGCAATTAATTTATTATTTTCTTTTTTAGATGCTCAGGATGAACTGCGTATTGAACAATATCTTAAAGTACATTTTCCTGAGTTATTTATTTCCCGTTCTTCTGCAGTACTGCCTGAATATAAAGAGTATGAACGGGGTATCGCCACCTGGCTAAATGCCTGGGTAGGGCCGTTGGTGCAGGGTTACCTCAATCGTCTGGAAACACAGGTTCAGCCTGCCTCTCTAACTGTCATGCAAAGTTCTGGCGGAACCATTGCCGCCTCAATGGCCGCCCGACATGCGGTACGTATGCTGCTGTCAGGTCCGGCCGGCGGACTGGCTGGAGCCAGATATATCGCAGATAGTATTTCCAGGGATACCGATAATAAGTCCTTTCCTGGCTTGCTGACTTTTGATATGGGAGGTACATCTACCGATGTGGCTTTAGTGGAAGAAGATTTGCAGCTGACCAGTGAAGGTCATATTGGTGATTATCCGGTTGCGGTGTCCATGGTTGATCTGCATACCATTGGCGCTGGCGGTGGCTCTATTGCGAGAGTTGATGATGGCGGTGTGCTGCAGGTTGGGCCGGAATCCGCTGGAGCCAGTCCGGGACCAGCCTGTTATGCCAAAGGGGGAACTCAGGCAACAGTGACGGATGCCAACATGGTTCTGGGACGTTTGTCAGCAGATAATTTTCTGGGCGGCAGTATGTCTCTGGATGAGCAGGCTTCAAAGCAGGTTATCGAACAACTGGCCGGGCAACTGGGCTGGACAGCAAATGATGCGCTTGAACAAACGGCACTGGGTATTTTGCAGGTGGCTAATGAGCATATGAGCAGGGCCTTAAGAGTGATGTCAATTGCCCGAGGCGTAGATCCTGAAAGTTTGGTTCTGGTTCCCTTTGGTGGAGCAGGAGCACTGCATGTCTGTGCTCTGGCAGAAAACCTGCAAATGACTCAGGTTCTGGTCCCGGTTCATGCCGGTGTCTTATCTGCGTTTGGTATGGTGGTCGCTGCTCGAAGCAGAGACCTGTCACATACTATTAATGCACCGCTGGATAGTTCACAGCTGTCCAATATAGATAAACAATTACAGATCCTGCAGCAACAGGGTATTCAGGAACTACAGGCAGAAGGTATTGAACGGGCACAAATAATAATACAGCCGTCAATGGATTTACGTTATCTGGGACAGTCCTATACTCTGAATGTACCCTGGGATAATCTTAATCAGACACTGGAGGATTTTCATCAACTGCATCAGAAACGCTATGGCCACCAGCATCAGCAGGCCATAGAGCTGGTGAATGTGCGGCTTAAGGTGAGTGCCCGTCCGGTTATAGTAAAACTACCGGAACGGCCTGTTGTAACAACACCCCCGGTAATTATTGCTCACCGTCATGTTTGTGGTATTAAAGATGCTGTCCCGGTTTATCAGAGAGAGGACTTAAATGCCGGGCAGCTGATTAACGGCCCGGCTCTGATCGTGGAACAGGTCTCAACCACCTGGCTGGCACCTCAATGGCAATGTAAAGTAGACAATATCGGTAATTTACGGTTAATATTTCGTAAAGCGATACAGGGAAGTACTTGAGCGTCCCCGAAAATACAGGCGCTACTGGCTGATACGGTAATTTATGCAGAATAGTTACAATATTTAAACAATCAACTTATACGACTTACGACTAAAAAATGTATTCTTTAATCTATTATATCCCACCTCAGGATCACGAAGGTGTTAAACAGGCATTGTTTGAGCAGGGGGCGGGTAAAATTGGCCATTATGATCAATCCTGCTGGGAAGTTTCAGGAACCGGGCAGTTTCGACCCTTATCGGGTAGTCATCCAGCCATTGGTCAGCAGTATAAACTGCAGCGGCTGGAGGAAATACGGGTAGAAATGGTGTGCGCTGAGCAAGTGATTAAAGCGGTAGTCAGAACCCTGTTAAAGGTACATCCTTATGAGCAGCCGGCGTATCAGATCCATCGTATTTTAAGTTTACAGGATCTGTCATAAAACCTTCCTGTATCATTGATCCAAAACCCCAGGAAAAAAAAATCCTGTTGCGAATTAACCGTAACAGGATTTTTTTAAGCGAGTATCGGCGGCCTTAGGATACTTCTGTAATAGCACTTACTAAAATAAGTGCAGGAGTATTAAGCGACCTTAAGCAATTTATTTAATTTTTGCTTCTTTATACATAACATGCTTACGAACCACTGGATCATATTTTTTCATTTCCAGTTTTTCAGGCATGGTGCGCTTGTTTTTGGTCGTTGTATAATAATGACCGGTACCCTCTGAAGATACTAATTTGATTTTATCACGCATGTTGTTTCTCCTGCTTAGACTTTTTCGCCTCTGGCGCGCATTTCAGCCAGAACTACATCGATGCCGCGTTTGTCAATTGTACGCATACCGCTGGCGGTGATACGTAATTTCACAAAACGATTTTCACTTTCAACCCAGAAACGATGGGTATGAAGGTTAGGTAAAAATCGGCGTTTAACTTTGTTGTTGGCATGAGAAACATGGTTTCCCGTAACAGGACGCTTGCCTGTAACCTGACATACCTTAGACATTTTTGTTCTCCAATAAATCGCTTAACCAAAACTCACTTCAGCACAGGCACACGAAAATGAGTGACTTGCGCGAATAA
>JALSUJ010000306.1 GCA_027071355.1 Gammaproteobacteria bacterium
TATGGTAGATCTGAAAATGAAGCGAGTAGTAGTGACGGGAATGGGTATTGTCTCTTGTCTGGGTAATGATAAGCAGGCAGTTCTTGAATCTCTTCGCAATGGCAAATCCGGTATTCAGTTTAAGGAAGAATACCGTGAAATAGGAATGCGCTGCCATGTGGCCGGCAGTGTACATATTGATCAGGATGAGTTTATTGATCGCAAGGTTAAGCGCTTTATGGGTGATGCTGCGGCTTATGCCTATATTGCCATGCAACAGGCAATAACGGATGCAGGCCTGTCAGAAACGGAAGTTTCTAATGTTCGTACGGGTCTGATTGCCGGTTCAGGTGGCGCATCCTCAGCTAATCAGGTACAGGCTGCTGATATTATGCGTGCCAAAGGTATTCGACGGGTTGGCCCCTACATGGTGCCCCGAACTATGGCCAGTACCGTTTCGGCCTGTCTGGCAACGCCATTTAAAATTAAAGGTTTAAATTTTTCTATCAGTTCTGCCTGTGCCACCAGTACCCATTGTATTGGCAATGCGGTAGAACAGATTCAATTTGGTAAACAGGATATTGTTTTTGCTGGAGGTGGTGAAGAGGAACACTGGACTCTGAGTATGCTGTTTGATGGCATGGGCGCATTATCCAGCAAATACAATGAAACCCCAGAAACAGCCTCCAGGCCGTATGATGAAAGCAGGGATGGTTTTGTTATTGCTGGCGGCGGCGGTATGCTGGTACTTGAAGAACTGGAACATGCCCGAACTCGCGGAGCTAAAATCTATGCGGAAGTAACCGGCTATGGGGCTACCTCGGATGGTTCGGATATGGTAGCCCCTTCGGGAGAAGGGGCGGTACGCTGTATGCAGCAGGCTTTAAGTACGGTGGATACTCCGATTGATTATATTAATACCCATGGTACCAGTACACCAGTAGGAGATTTAAAAGAAATTCAGGCTATCAGAGAAGTATTTGAACAAGCAGGTAAATCTGTACCGCCGCTAAGCTCAACCAAATCATTAACCGGACATTCTCTGGGTGCTGCGGGCGTTCATGAAGCCATTTATTGTCTATTAATGCTGGAACATAATTTTATGACTGCCTCGGCTAACTGCGATATTGTGGCAATGGATCCTCAGATAGCGGATATGCCTATTGTCAGTACCATGACAGAACAGCCATTGAATACCATTTTAAGTAACAACTTTGGTTTTGGCGGTACCAATGCCTGTCTGGTTTTGAGTAAATATGCTGAGTAATTACGATTAATACAGGATTTTGTTGCTGCTAGTCTCTTAATGAAGCTTTAAACCTAAATAAATCAGTTGAACCTACTGCGAATGTCCATAGCACTGAATCTACAAGACTTTCCAGAATATTTTGACTTCACCCGTAGGGTGACTACGAATAAAGCCAAAATAACCTGTAAATCCTTGTATCTCCAGCACTCTGATCATTCTCGCTACGATTCAACTGATTTATTTAGGTTAAACGACGGGATACGAGGAAAAAATATTGTCGGAAAATGGCACCCACGCAACGGTTCTGGTAGTGGACGATGAGCCTTTTAATCTTGAAATTATAGAAGAGTATCTGGAGGGTGAAGGTTATTCTCTTTATACCGCTGATGATGGTGATGATGCCTGGCGGCAACTGGAAGCTGAACCCGATAAATTCGATGTTATTCTGCTGGATAGAATGATGCCGAAGCTTGATGGTATGGAAGTTCTGGCAAAAATGAAAGTCCATCGCAAGCTTAAATCAATTCCAGTTATCTTACAAACTGCGAAAGCCTCAAAACAGAATATTATTGAGGGGATGAATTCAGGTGCCTATTATTATCTGACCAAGCCTTTTGATGATGAAATGCTGCGTTCTATTGTCAGAACGGCCATTGAAGATAAATTACGATATGACTTACTGATCTCTCAACTGGAAGAAAGTGTCCGTGGACTGACAACTCTTAAAGATGCCATTTTTGAATTTCAAAGCATTGATCAGGCAAATGATTTAGCCAAGGTACTGGCAAATGCCTGTGCCAGACCGGACCGGGCGGTGACCGGGATTTCTGAATTACTGATCAATGCTGTTGAACATGGTAATCTCGGTATTAAGTATGAAGAAAAAACTCGCCTGGTTGCCATGGGACAATGGAAAGCTGAAGTAAACCGGCGTTTGCAGCAGGATGAATACCAGAATAAAAAAGTACTGGTTCGTTTTAAACGTGAGGGTAAACTGAATAGAATTTTAATCAAGGATGAAGGAAACGGTTTTGACTGGCAGAATTTTCTGGAGCTGGATCCCCTGCGTGCGTATGACACACATGGCCGGGGTATTGCTATGGCCAGAATAATGAGTGTAGATAATATTAAATATCTGGGTAATGGTAATCAGGTAGAACTGATTATTCAGGGGCGTTGAGCGGGTATGACTTAAGCACTCTCATTAGTGCCGGTATCAAAGGTTCTGGTTTGTAAGGGGATGCTAAAGGAAATGGTGGTACCCTGTCCGAAGATACTTTGCGCCTTAATTACTCCGTGATGCCCTTCAACAATTTCTTTACAGATGGCCAGACCTAATCCAGTGCCGCCTGCACCGGTATTGGTTTTACTGCTTTGTACAAATTGATCAAAAATAGTTTCCAGTTCATTAACGGGTACACCGACGCCCTCATCTTTGACATCTACTTTTATTGCAGACTGTTTATTTATTAAACGCTTTTCCTGGGTGGACTTATCTTCAATGGTGGTATAGGAAAAGGCAATGGTAATAATCGAATCTGGATGAGAAAACTTGACCGCATTAGACAGTAGATTATGAATTACCTGCATAATTCGTTCTTTATCACAGGTTACACTGGTATCAATTTCGTTACCGATCATTTTAATAGTTAATTTTTTTTCAGCAAACAGAGCATTAAGTTCTGAAATTACTATAGATACCAGATCTTCCAGAGAATTACAGGTGAAATTAAAATCCATTTTTTCAGCTTCAAGTTTGGATAGATCCAGCAGATCATTTAATAGCAGCAGCAATCGCTGACCACTTTGATGAATACGTTCAAAATAAGTTTGCAGTTTTTTTCTTGGGCTATTGTCAGTATTTCTCATACCGATACTGGAAAAACTTAAAATACCATGCATTGGCGTTCGCAGTTCATGTGAAATATTGGCCAGAAATTCGGATTTGGAGCGATTGGCTCGTTCCGCCGCTTCTTTGGCAAATTTTAAATCGGCCGTCTGTACACTGATCAGTTCTTCGAGATGGGCACGGTTACGCTGCAGCTCACGTTCTGCATTTTTCTGTGAGGTAACATCACTATGAGTGCCCACTGCCCGGAGCGGGTATCCTCTGGAGTCAACACGAACAATTTTACCGCGATTTAATATCCATTTATATTGTCCGGTGCGGGTTTTAAATCGATATTCAATCTGAAAAAAGTTTATCTTGCCCTGTTTCAGCGTTTCAATCAGTTGATAGACTTTTTGTCTGTCGTCCGGATGTAATAGCTTTTCCCAGGCTGCCAGAGTATTGGGAATTTCTCCCACAGGATAGGCCATTATGGTCGACCATCGTGGACTGACATAGAGTTCACCCGTGAGCATATCAATATCCCATAAGGCATCGTTACTGCCTTCCAGTGCAAATTTAAGTCGTTCCTGGGTTTCTATTAAAGCCGCCTGAGTCATGTTTTTTTTAGAAACTTCCTCTTTTAACTGTTCATTGGTTTTGCGCAATGCCAATGTCCGATTATAAATTTTATCGTCCAGAAGTGATTTATTGGAAACTAATTTTTTTTCCAGTGCCAGGCGATGTTCATCTTCCCGATTGAGTTTAACCAGAAAGGCCAGTAATACTATTAATAACGAAAAGAAAATGACAGTACTGCTGAGCCATTGTGACAGAGTATAGTTATTGATAAAATTTTCATTGGTAAATACTCTTAATGTCCAGTGGGTATCCTTAATGGTTGCATGGTCCAGTTCAAACTGCTTAAAGCGAAAGTTCAATTGTCGACCAAATGTGTTGCTGGTGCGGACCCCCTCTGCACTACTGATGATCTGATTGGGAGAATAGCTGTCCATAAGTAATAAATGTTGATTGGATAACTGGGAATTTTTAATGATTTTTACAATCATATTCATTTTAAAAGTGACTAGAAATATAAATAAATCACCCTGGCTATCTTCCAGTGCCGTGCGTATATCAAAGTGATATGAGGAAGTGTTTCTACCGTGTAAGCTAATAGAGTTGTCCAGTTTTCCTGACTTAAAAATTTTATTCAGTTCACTACGACAGGTATTGCCAATCTTAAGAGATTGATGTGCAATTAATGCCAGACCTTTTGAATTAACCAGATTATAAGCATAATAATTAGGAAAATGAGCAGAGATCTCAAAATCTATCTGTTCAAGAAGTTTTTCATTTTCAGGCTCGCTTAAAATATCCAGTAGTAGTGGCTTAAAGAAATGACTGAAAGACTGTAGTGCCTTTTGTTTCTCCTCAATATACTGTTCAATTTGTTCTTTGGCATTATTGGTGGATGTTTTTGCCAGCTGTTGTTGGTAGTTTTTAAATTCTTTGATGTTTTGATAGGTTGACCAGATTAGAAAGTTAGCAAAACTAAACATGATAATAGTGATAAAAATAAGAGATGTTTTTCGATTGTGTTTCTTGTCTCTTTGAGTGAACAGGTAATAGATAACGCCCAGGATGATCAGAACTGTACTAAATACAGCATACCAGATGGTTGATGATACGGCCTGACCAAAATAGATATAATTGTCCTGGTCAATACCCGGACGGCTATTGTTTGTTTGCGTGTCTGATAGTGAATTGAGCAGTTTTAAAGGCGTTTGATCAGAATGGCTGTCAGCAAAGCTTTCCCCATAAACAACCGCAGACAGGCCTGATATTAACAACAGGAAAATGATATTTTTTATCATGAATTTCTATAAGTATTAAATCTCAGAACATCAGTCTGGAATGTTAAGAAGCTTTTATCTGAGAGAAATAATGGGCCAGTTATTTTTATTTGCATAATGTTCTAATTTTTCATCTGGATCAACGGCTACTGGATGAGTGACTTCAAGCAACAGGGGCAGGTCATTATAGGAATCACTGTAAAAATGGCTGTTTTGCAGGGAAAAATCATTATGTTTAAGCCATTGATTGAGACGTTTGACCTTACCTTCCTGAAAACAGGGAATGCCGGAAACTTTTCCGGTATATCGATTATTCACTTTTTCGGGCATCGTTGCAATAATATCATCTACACCGAGTTTTTCTGCAATGGGCGCCGTTACAAAATGATTAGTTGCGGTAATAATAACTAGATAGTCATTATTTCGTCGATGTTTTTCTAACAAGTCGACAGCTTTTGGGAGCCAGATGGAATCGATTCTGGTTTGCATAAATTCCTTATGCAGAGCATTTAAAGTGGTTATGGAATGTTGACTGAGTGGTTCCAGGCTAAACTCAAGAAACTCAAGAATATCAAGTGTTCCAGCTTTATATTCATCATAAAAACGTTGATTTTCACGTTCATAAACATCCGCATCAACCAGGGATTTTTCAACCAGAAACTGTCCCCAGAGGTAATCACTGTCACCGGCAATTAAAGTATTATCCAAATCAAATATTGCTAAATTCACTAAATATTCCTAAATTTTCATGAAAACCCGCTGATTTTACCACTTTTATTGAAAAAACAGTGATATAATCGATAAGATAATTGACCAGGAGGCTTGTCGCCTCCTAAATACAGATAATATTAAAAGCCCGAAATATATGCCTGAGATGTATGTTTGAGAAAAATATTTGCCAAATGGTGTTAAATTGTGATCGATTCTGATGGCTATCGTCCAAATGTTGGCATCATCATAGTAAATGATGATGGCCGGCTATTCTGGGCGCGTCGTATTGGTCAGGATGCCTGGCAATTTCCACAAGGGGGGATTGCCTATGCAGAATCACCCGAGCAGGCAGTGTTCAGAGAACTGAGTGAAGAGACAGGTCTGAAAGCTGATGATGTAAAAATTATTGCGCAAACAGAAGGCTGGCTACGTTATAATCTTCCTGAACATCTGGTCCGGCGTTACAAACGTCCGGTCTGTATCGGTCAAAAACAAAAATGGTTTATGCTCAGGCTGTTAGCCAGTGAAACATCTATTTCCTTAAATGAAAACCAGCGTCCTGAATTTGATTTATGGAAATGGATTGATTACTGGAAACCTCTAACAGAGGTTATTTCATTTAAGCGTGATGTCTATCGTGAAGCACTGGAATATTTTGCACCCAGGCTAAATATTAAAAAAAATAATAGCCCCTGAAAATGTTCTGTCTTTATGGACTGATATGGCACATTCCGGGTAAATATAATTAGAAACTAAGAATATATTATTATAGGGGGAATTTATGCTGCATACTCTGCGGCGTATAGTTCAGGAAGTCAATTCAACCAGGGATCTTAATCGGGTTCTGGCGATTATTGTACAGCGAGTAAAAGCGGCTATTAATGCAGATGTCTGTTCTGTTTATCTGGCTGATGAAGGCGCTTTTACTCTGTTGGCAACGGATGGTCTTAATGTCGATCTGGTGGGTAAAGTGCGTTTGCCTCCGGGTTCCGGGCTAGTGGGACTGGTGGCTCAACGAACTGATCCTCTAAATCTGGATGATGCTCAGGAACATCCCCGTTTTCAATTATTTACCACTCTTAATGAAGAGCGCTTTCATGGCTTTGTAGGTATACCCATTACCCATCATCGGGAAGTTCTGGGAGTACTGGTGGCGCAATCAGAATCCCGGGTGCGCTTTTCCCATGATATTGTTAATTTTCTGGTCACTATTGCGGCGCAGTTAGCCGGTTCCATTATAAATGCACAGGCTACACGGCAAATTGACGAATCAGAAAAATCAGAAACTAAATCTACTATCCCGAAAAAATCCCCGATCCGTCAGGATAACCGTCCTCTGCTGGGGCAGCCTGGTTCCCCGGGTATTGCCATTGGTAGGGCAGTTTCCATTGCAACCTCAATTATTCTTGAATCTATTCCTGATCGACCGATAGATGACATTGACGATGAAATTAATGTATTTCATTCAGCGCTGGATTCCGTACGTAAAGATATCAAATCCCTGTCATATCAACTGCTGGCCGATGGTCTGCCCACAGAAGATGTTGCTGTTTTTGATGCTTATCTGCTAATGCTGGATTCCAGCACTCTGATTGACAGTACTGTTGAGCGTATTAAATCAGGTAACTGGGCAGCCGGTGCCTTACGTGAAACGATTCTGGAGCATATCAAGTTATTTGGTGAGATGGAAAACCCCTATTTGCGTGAACGGGCAAAAGATATCCGTGATCTGGGACAATGTATTTTTAATCAGATGCAGGGTATTAATGATTTACCTTTAGACAAACTTTCAGAAAAAACGATTATAGTTGCCGAAGATATCTCCGCAACATTATTGGCAGATATTGAAAAAACTCATATCTCAGGCATTGTTCTTAAGCGAGGCTCTCGAACTTCTCATGTCGCAATTCTGGCAAGAGCCATGGGTATTCCAACGGTAGTTGGTGTGAGTGAGTTACCGGTAATGCAGCTGGATGGCAGTCAGCTGGTAGCAGATGGCTACAGCGGTAAACTCTATATTTCACCAACAGAAACCATAGTTAAGGAATATTCCCGGTTAATTTGCCAGGAAGATGAACTGTCAGAAGAAATCAGCGAGCTCAATGGACTACCTGCAACCACCACTGACGGGGTAAATATTCCTCTGTATGCAAATACCGGCCTGGTTGCAGATATTACACCGAGTAAACATAGTGGGGCAGAAGGTATCGGTCTGTATCGTACCGAATATCCTTTTATGATCCGCCAGCGTTTTCCTGGTGAGGAAGAACAGAGTAAAATCTATCGTGAAGTACTTCAGGCCTTTGCTCCCAGACCTGTGGTACTTAGAACACTGGATATTGGTGGTGATAAGTCCTTAAGCTATTTCCCTATTGAAGAAGACAACCCTTTCCTGGGCTGGCGTGGTATCCGGGTTACTCTGGATCACCCGGAAATTTTTATGATCCAGTTGCGAGCTATGCTGATAGCCAGTGAAGATCTGGATAATTTAAATGTACTGTTTCCTATGATCAGTACCATAACCGAAGTAGAAGATGCCATTGCCCTGCTGGAACGAGCCTATCGTGAATTATTAACGGAAGGTTATCATATTCAGATGCCTAAAGTGGGGGTAATGGTTGAAGTACCTTCCCTGGTCTTTCAGATAAAACGGATTGCCTCTATTGTTGATTTCATTTCTATTGGCACCAACGATCTGATTCAGTATCTAATGGCAGTGGACAGAAATAACGCCAGTGTGGCTGAACTTTATGAATCCTTACATCCTGCCGTGCTCAATGCTATAAAAATGGTAGTGGATGGTTCTCACGAGGCTGGTATTCCTGTCAGTGTCTGTGGTGAAATGGCCGGAGATCCGATGGCGGCATTATTGCTGTTAGGAATGTCTATTGATTCATTAAGTACCAGTGTCGGCTCATTACCCCGTGTTAAGTGGATGATCCGAAAATTTTCCCAGCAGGAAGCCAAAGAGTTAATGGAACAGGCTTTAGCTATGAAAGATGCTTATGTCATCAAACAATTATTGACTAAAGAACTGGAAGGAAAAGGTTTGGGTGGTCTCATCCGGGCCGGTCGATAAAGCTTATATTCTGCCCTTAAACAGCCCTCCAAAATAGCCTGATAAAATAAATCCAAATAAATAAAAAAAACAGTTGACGTTCAGCAATCAGAGCGTATAATACACCACTCACTCAACGGTGTTCTGCAGTAAAGCT
>JALSUJ010000307.1 GCA_027071355.1 Gammaproteobacteria bacterium
AATGTCCAGATGGTCGTGACTCTGATAGCTCCCATCGCCATGGAAGACGGCTTACGTTTTGCGATTCGTGAAGGCGGTCGTACGGTAGGTGCTGGTGTGGTTGCTAAAATCATCGAGTAACAAATCGAGTAATAAGTAGTCAGTTTCCCGTTGCGATTAAAGCAGCGGGAAAGTTGTAAACGAATTAAACAGGACAAATATATGTCAACTGAAGATCAAACAATCCGCATTCACTTAAAAGCATTTGACTACCGTCTGATTGACATCAGTGCTAAGGAAATTGTTGAAACTGCCAAGCGTACAGGTGCTATGGTGAAGGGACCAATCCCTCTGCCTACTCGTAAAGAGCGTTTTAATATTCTGACTTCACCCCATGTAAACAAGGATGCTCGTGACCAGTACGAACTACGTACTTACAAGCGTCTGATGGATATTGTCAAACCCACTGATAAGACAGTAGATGCTTTAATGAAGCTTGATCTTGCAGCAGGTGTTGATGTTCAGATTAAATTGAACTAAAATACCGCCTCTTATATTTTTACTAGGATGAATCGTGTGGATATAACCTGAAAATCAGGTGCAACATACGATTTATTTTGTTTTTGACCTTATCTGGTTCCTCATTTTGAGGAATTTCATTGTTTGATTAACGAATTTAAACCTCGTTAACAGAATAAGGTATTAGTTATTAATGAATACGAGTGCTGATCAACCGAAGTCAGCGCCCAGATTGCTTTTGTTAAAAGAGTTGGAAGCTTTCTGATAATTACAAATATATTCGAACCCGGGCTTAAATCAGGGTTTCCGATGCGATTTGCCTGTACTTTTTATTTAAAAGTACAAAGTAAACTGCAGGGTATGTTTTTGTATTTCAGAAAGATTATAAAAATACTCTATACAGCAAATTGCAGAGGAAATTAAAATGAGTTTAGGTCTAGTAGGCCGTAAAGTCGGGATGACCCGGATCTTTACGGAGCAGGGTGAATCTATCCCTGTTACAGTAATTGAAATGGAGCCTAATCGTGTCACTCAGGTTAAAACCTGTGATACTGATGGCTACAATGCAATTCAGGTTACCGTTGGAAATCGTCGTGCGAACCGCGTCAATAAAACCGCTGCTGGTCATTTTGCCAAAGCAGGCGTTGAAGCCGGTCGTAAAACCGTTGAATTCCGTTTAGGTGATGATGAAACTACCGAATTTTCAGCCGGTTCAGAAATCAGGGCTGATTTATTTGAAGCTGGTCAGATTGTTGATGTCATAGGCACATCAATTGGTAAAGGCTTCCAGGGTGGTATCAAACGTCATAACTTCCATCGTCAGGATATGACCCACGGTAACTCAATCTCTCACCGTTCAAATGGTTCAATTGGTCAGAACCAGACTCCAGGTCGCGTATTCAAGGGCAAGAAAATGTCCGGACATATGGGTGCTGCTAAATGCACTGTACAAAACCTTGAAGTTGTTCGTGTTGACGCTGACAACAATCTGTTACTGGTGCGCGGTGGTATTCCGGGTTCCAAAAATGCAGATGTTATCGTTAAGCCAGCAGTTAAAGCATAGAGGATAATTTAATGGAACTGAATTTAACCACAGCTTCAGGTAATGCCTCTAAAAAGACGGTAGAAGTATCTGAAGCTGCATTTAATAAAGATTTCAATGAAGCCCTGGTTCATCAGGTGGTCACTGCGTATTTAGCAGGCTCACGTGCTGGTACCAAAGCTCAGAAAAATCGTTCCGCGGTAAGCGGTGGCGGCGCGAAGCCATGGCGTCAGAAGGGTACTGGTCGTGCTCGTTCTGGTACTATTCGTAGCCCGATCTGGCGTAGTGGTGGTACCACTTTCGCAGCTAAAAACCGTGATTTCTCACAAAAGGTCAATCGTAAGATGTACCGCAGTGCAATGGCTTCCATTGTCTCTGAGCTGGTGCGTCAGGATCGCCTGATTGTGTTACCCGAATTAAAAATGGCAGGACCAAAGACTAAAGAGCTGGCAGCAACTCTGAAAACTCTGGGTTCTGATAATGCACTGATTGTGACTGAAGACTTTGATCAAAACATTTATCTGTCTTCCAGAAACCTGATTAACATTGAGTACAGCGATGCACAGCATGTTAATCCTGTTAATCTGGTGCGTTACCAAAAAGTAATCATGACTGCCGATGCAGTCAAAAAAGTTGAGGAGATGCTCAAATGAACCAGGAACGTATCTTCAACGTACTAATCGCTCCACATGTTTCTGAAAAGAGCGCATTGAATGCTGAGTACAATAACCAATATGTATTCAAAGTGGCAATTGATGCTAAGAAACCAGAAATTAAAAAAGCGGTTGAAAGTGTTTTTGATGTAAAAGTATCAAAAGTACAAACAAGTGTTGCAAAAGGTAAGATTAAGCGTTTTGGTAAAATGACCGGTCGTCGTAAAGACTGGAAAAAAGCGTACGTTACCTTAGCAGAGGGTTCAACCATAGAGATGATGTCGGGCGAATAGCCGGGCTAAAGTTGAGGTAAAGAGAAATGGCTGTAATTAAAAGCAAACCAACTTCAGCAGGGCGTCGTTTTGTAGTTCGCATTAAGAG
>JALSUJ010000308.1 GCA_027071355.1 Gammaproteobacteria bacterium
AATCAGTATTTAGCAATACTTTAAATTGAGGGCTTACAAAATATGTCAATTCTTACCAACATATCAGATGATGGAAATGTGTTGACGATTAAAATTATTGGCAAGTTTCAGTTTCCTCTGGCATCAGAGTTTCGTCGAGCTTATACCGATATAGCTCAGGTTCAGGAGTACGTGCTGGATTTAAAAGACTCAGAATATCTGGATTCTTCTGCTCTTGGGATGATTATTGCACTTTGGGAGTTTGTAGAACGTAACAAGGAACGGATAAAAATTATTAATGCCAATGATGAAGTTACTCATATTCTGGAAAGCGCCAATTTTGACCAGCTGGTAACTTTGCCCTGATCTTATACCACCTTCTGGTTATCATATTTTACAGCAAATGCTTACTATTTTTTAATCCTCGCAGTTAGATTTATTATATGCTTGATACTTTGCCCCTGTTACAGGAAATTTCATTTCCAGAGATAAAACGCAAACAGCTGGATGTTCTACAGATTAATCTGGGGTATCGCTGTAATCAGCAATGCCAGCATTGCCATGTTAATGCCGGGCCTAAACGGACCGAAGAAATGAGTTCTGAGGTATTATTGGATACTCTGGCGTTTATTGAAAAAAATCATATTCAAGCCGTTGATCTGACTGGCGGTGCGCCTGAAATGCATCCGCAGTTTATTGAGCTTATCAGCTCTTTAAAACAATTAAATGTGCATATTATCGATCGTTGTAACCTCACTATATTAAATGAACCGGGTTATGAAAAGCTGGCAGAAGAACTCGCTGACAAACAGGTTGAAATTGTTGCATCACTACCATGTTACATGGAAGAAAATGTTGACAAACAAAGAGGTAGCGGTGTTTTTAAAAGTAGTATCGAGGCTTTGTTAAAGCTAAATCAATTAACTTATGGACAGCCTGAAGGCAATCTAATACTTAATCTGGTTTATAATCCACAGGGTGCGGTTCTTGCTCCTGCTCAGCAAATACTCGAAACTGATTATAAAAAATTTCTGGCTGAAAAGTTTGCTATAGTGTTTAATCAGCTCTTTACCATAACCAATGTACCGGTAAAACGCTTTGGTAGTATGTTAATGTCCAGACAGGAATTTCAGCCCTATATGCAGTTATTGCAGAATTCTCATTCTGATAATAACCTTGAGGGCCTTATGTGTCGTTATCAGCTTAGTGTAGACTGGCAGGGATATCTGTATGACTGTGACTTTAACCAGATGCTGGGTCTGCCATTAACCCGCAAAACAGCTCAGGGTGAGGAAACACTGCATATCTCCAATGTGAATCTGTCTGAACTGTATGATAAAGATATTGTTGTTGCCGGTCACTGTTATGCCTGTACTGCTGGTCAGGGTAGCAGTTGTGGTGGTGCTATAAGCTGATGCCCTGGCAAGCTGTTTCAATTATTGTTCCTGTACTTAATGAAGCAGATACTATAGAAGATTTTTTGCAAAAATTGCAGCCATTCAGACACAGAGGACATGAAGTCATTCTAGTGGATGGAAAAAGTGCTGATAATACCTGCCAGATAGCCAGACCCTATGTCGATCGAATGATCTCGGTTAACAGAGGCCGCGCCCGTCAGCAGATCATTGGTGCTAAAATGGCCACTGGACAGGTTTTTGTGTTTTTACATGCAGACACTGAATTGCCTGAACAGGCAGATGTATTGATTTTGCAGGCACTTGAACAGAATGCCAGCTGGGGTCGTTTTAATGTCCGCCTGTCTGGTCAGCACTGGATGTTTCGCATTATTGAATTTATGATGAACCAACGTTCCTGTTTAACAGGTATTGCAACCGGTGATCAGGCTATTTTTATCCACCGTAATCTTTATCGTGACAGTGGCGGTATTGCGCAAATTGAATTGATGGAAGATATAGAATTGTGTAAACGTCTGGTTAAATTCTCGCGTCCTGTCTGTATCAAAGAACCTGTGAGTACTTCAGCCAGACGCTGGCAGAAACAGGGTATTTTTAAAACAATTTTATTTATGTGGTCTCTGCGTTTACAGTATTTTTTTGGTGTAAAACCTGAGCTTTTACATAAAAAATATTATCCTTCAGATGACTAAAATAACTTATCATTATTCTGATGTGCAAATTATTATTTTTGCCAGAGAACCGGCAGTTGGCCGGGTAAAAACACGTCTGATCCCGCACCTGGGGGAGCAGGGCGCAACCCTGCTTTATTCTGCTTTGCTTCAACTTGCTATTAAAAATACCTGTGGCTATCAACTGGCACCTGTGTGTATGGCGGTTACCCCGGAAAGTGATGCCCGGTATTTTACTATTGAGCATGGATTTTCTAATATGGAAATAATCCACCAGACCGGTAAGGATCTGGGTGAGCGAATGTACCTTGCTTTAGAGTCCTCCTTACAACGGTTTGCCAAAGCCATATTAATTGGTACAGACTGTCCTTTTTTTACCCGGCAGGATTTTCAGAATGCGATAGATGCTCTGGATGATAAGGATATGGTTTTTTCACCCGCTACAGACGGCGGTTATGTACTGGTTGGCGCTAAAACTCTGCTTCCCGGCAGTTTTAATAATATTCTC
>JALSUJ010000309.1 GCA_027071355.1 Gammaproteobacteria bacterium
AATTTGGCCGACTTTGAGCAGCTTAAGATCCGTTGTAAGGCTTTTACCTTACCCCAGCGCTTTTCCTGCACAGCCTTTGCGATACGCAATTGAATACGATAAACATTACGACGTATCTGCTTCCAGGAACCGCCCTGTGCGAAGCCGCATGCAGGGTGGTGTGGGGAGGGCTGATTAGTAGTCAGCCCTTACCCGATTATGTGTTTTTTATTTTACACTGAATAGTGAGTGCATACTATCGGCCGACAGCGGACATTCGAAAGACATAAAAAGGCAGTCATTAAGCTGCCATTAAATTATCATAACTTTTTTACTAGTTGATTTTAGCTATAAAGTCTTTAAGGTCGCGTACTAGCTGCGCTAGGTTTATCTGCTTTAAATTCTCCCTCATATAACCCATCACACATAACCATGCCATTGCTCCAGTAAATCCTGAAAACTATTCTAAAAGCTACTGACCTTGCAAATCCTTTATCATTTTCTCGCGCTCAGAAGGAGATGCATCGTTGTATTTCTTCCACGTACTCTGAACTCGAATATATCGTTCTTTAGAATGTAATTCTGCGCAGTGTTTTTCACCTGCTCCAGCTTTGACGCATCGCTTATAGTAATCGCAATTGTAAATTGTTGACGGACATTCACTTGCTCCTGCCATTCCGCTGACCATAATCAATAATGACCATATTAAAACCTTGCTAGCTCGAACGTTAATTATCAAGTTATTAGCTAGTTGCATCATCAATCCTCTTATTTGAATTTAGTAGTGTGATGGATAAAATTAGATAAGCCACCAATTTAAACATTTTTCTATAATACTGCGAGGCTCTATATGCTGGTTAGCCTTTTAAACACATTAACCTTAATGACAAAAAATACATAGTGCGTATAATTAATATACCCCAGTTATCCTATCCACACAAATGTCTCTTTTGGGTCGATAACGCCCTGTCAGCATTTAAGCCTGATGTAGCGAGGTTTTTAGAGAGAATCTTAGAGTGTAAGCAATATCGATATGTGCATTTTAGTTTTTTACACATAACGAGTCTGTAGAAAAACCCCAAAAGTATCAAATTTACGCCGTTTTTCAAAACAGCATAAAACCTTAAGTCTATATATCATTCTTACTCAAGCTTAATATAAAGCCATATTGGTAACTTATTAACAAATTACATTCTGCCACTAGATAAATATTTTTTAAATGTTTATATCGTCTCACATTTTAGTGTCTTGCCAAATCAGAGTTATTCTACAGCTTCAACGACCTGTATGAGGGACTGGATCGAAGCGAAAGTTCCTCTCTATACTTTGGTTAGCCATTATTTTGCTAATTCGGCAACAAAACGATTAAGACCTGGGCGACCTTGATCATTATAATACAGCCGCTTAAAATCTTTGCTCCATTGATAAAATGTAAGGCCTTCTATTTTGAATGGTGTTACCAAATTAGAAAATGACTTAACCGACAAGTATTTTTTAACCAATGAAAAAGCTTCTTTTCTCGTTTTTGATATTGTTCTTTTATGTACGGTTAAAAGTTTGGTCTTTCTTGTTTTTAAATCAATTTCTTGAGGGATAACAGTAACAGTTATTTTATCAATAGATGTGTGTATAAATGCGTTATATATTCCATAGATTAATGCCCTGTTTACATCTTGCTTGATATTTTCTAGAGATTCACGTTTAACTTCCAATGGTGATAATTGTATATGTAGGGGATTGTTTTCTATAACTTTAAATGTGCCATTTGATGTTGAGAAATCACTAAACTCTTCAATCATTTTTTGCACAGATGAATATTGAGTTACTTCTCCTGCGACAGAATACATAGGGGTGAAAATTATAAATCCTACAAGCAGAAGTCTGCTTATTTTATACATAACACTCTCCTTATTTTATGGCTAACGCCTTTGTTCAGCGGTATTTTATACGCCATTTAAATTGTGGAAAAATGGAGCGCAGCGCAATGCACAATTCAAATGGACGTATAAAACGTCCACTGGAGCTATTTGGTACGCCCAGCATGGGCATGAACTGATGAGGTGAAAGTCCTCTGTAGGAAGGTCACTATCAGTACCTGATGGGTATTAGATAATAACTACTAGCGAATGGCAAGGGCTTTTCCGTGAGGAATGGTCTGAAGGAAGCCGGACGCAAAACTGCGAGCCGATGAACAAGAATATCATACGAGGCGTAGGCTGGAGGCGAGATGGCACAAGACATCGAAGCCACGTGATCTAACGGCCACCGTAAATGATGCGGCAGTGCAGTGAAAGTGCATGCTCTTATCTGGGGAGATCTGCTTAACAGGCGATCGGAAGAATACCAGCGAGGACGACTGGTTGAACAACTGTCCAGGCATACAGGTGTCATCGCCCTGTATGAGCGAAGTAGATGAAACCGGTAGCGCAATATGGGGCAACCTGTATTGTGATTAAGCAGAAGTCAGCAGACGGCATAGTAGCCAAATGCCCAGTGTAATGACTGGGACAGGGTGAAGGCCTGAACATTTGAAACAAAGGAGGAGCCTTGTCACACTTGAATACACGAATACCGACCGGTAACGACGTGAC
>JALSUJ010000310.1 GCA_027071355.1 Gammaproteobacteria bacterium
CATATAAACAGGGGCAAAAAGTTCCTGATACTTTTAATTTTTTAATCTGGATATAAGTAATGAAATTTATTAAACTCCCCTATATTATTTTAATCGCGACACTGGCCGCAATCGCCATCAGCCTGGCTACCGGTGTATCTGCCGGTGATATGAAAACAGCCCAGACCAGCCCCGTCTATAAAAAGGCCTACTTTGCCGGCGGCTGTTTCTGGTGCGTTGAATCCAATTATGAAAAGCGTAAGGGCGTTATTGAAGTGATCTCCGGTTACAGCGGCGGAAAAATTAAAAATCCCAGCTATAAACAGGTGTCTTCCGGCACAACGGATCATTATGAGTCTGTAGAAGTCATTTATGATCCGAAGGTGGTTTCATATCCTGAACTGCTGGATGAGCTATGGTTTTTAATTGACCCGACTGATGCCGGTGGCTCCTTTGTCGATCGCGGCAAACAGTATCGTTCAGCTATTTTTTATACCTCTGATGCTGAGCAACAGATGGCGGAACAGGCCATTAAGGAGCTGCAGCAATCCGGACGTTATAATAAACCCATCGTGACCGAAGTCAGACCTTTTAAGGCCTTTTATAAAGCCGAAGACTATCATCAGGATTATTATAAAAAGAATCCACTGCGTTATAAGTATTACCGTTATCGCTCTGGCAGGGATCAATATCTGGAAAAAATCTGGGGGGATGAACTGCATAAACCCAGGAAACACCCTCAAAACTCATCTGTTACAATGGCCGCTACCCACAATACAAAACAGGCCAGGTATATGAAACCGAATAAGGACGAGTTAAAACAGAAACTCACTGATCTGCAATATAATGTCACTCAGGAGGAAGGCACAGAACGGCCATTTCAAAACGCCTACTGGGATAATAAAAAACCGGGGATTTATGTGGATATTGTCTCCGGTGAACCGCTGTTCAGTTCAACCGATAAATACGATTCCAAAACCGGCTGGCCCAGTTTCACCCAGCCTATTCAGTCCGATAATATTGTAGAAAAAACAGATAAACATCTGTTTTACAGTAGAACTGAAGTCCGCAGCAAGCATGGAGACTCTCATTTAGGCCATGTTTTTCCTGACGGCCCGAAACCTACAGGACTACGTTATTGCATTAATTCAGCTTCTTTGCGTTTTATTCCTAAAGATGAGCTGGCAGTACAGGGATATGAACAATATCAGAAACTGTTTGAGAAATAATTCCCTGAATTTGTTAAACTGAGTGTTTATTTTATAGCTGTTATCACTATTCAGCCCGCTATCCAGTGCGGGCGTTTTTATTTAAGAGACCATTATGCATAAAAAATTCTTTTCAAAACCTGCTGTTACTCTGATTTTTATTCTTGCTGCCAATATTACTTTTTCTCTGCCTCTGCAGGCAGCAGAAAAACCACAGACTATGGAACAGAAAGCTGCCTATGCTATTGGCATTAATTTTGTCAATTCATTAAAGATGCAGGGGGTTAATCTGGATAAAGCCAGTCTTATGCAGGGCATCGAAGATGCTTTATCAGGCAAACTGATATTAAGCCAGAGTGAAATGCAAACCGCTTTAAATGACTTTAAAGCACAATTATTGGCCCAGCAGGAGCTGGTACAGAAAACTCAGTTAAGCCAGAATAAACAACAGGGTGCTGCGTTTCTGGCCAAAAATAAAAAACAGCCCGGCGTGATCACCCTGCCCAGCGGCCTGCAGTATAAAATTATTAAACAGGGTTCCGGACCCACCCCAAAATTAAGCGATAAAGTGACCACTCATTACCGCGGTACCTTAATTGATGGCACCGAATTTGACAGTTCCTACTCCCGCAATCAACCCGCCACCTTTCCTGTCAACGGTGTCATTAAAGGCTGGACTGAAGCCCTGCAGTTAATGCACAAAGGCGATAAATGGCAGCTCTTTATTCCATCCAGCCTGGCCTATGGGGATCGGGCTGTAGGTGATAAAATCAAGCCGGGTTCTACCCTTATCTTCGATATTGAATTACTTAATATTAATTAAAGCCCTGACAGTTTATGCTCAATAAAATTAAATATTCCGGCAAATGACTGATCACCCACAAAGACTGGCGCGCCCATATATTGCCGTTGGCAAGGTCTTTTTATGTATTCTGGTCTGTTAAGCAGCACCTCAATCGGACGAGTAAGGCCAACCGTACATGTGGGTGCCGCCCTTTCAAAATGGGGCTGTCAGCCCTCGATTTAAAACAGTTCAATTTCTTCTGCCTCACTACAGGCTGTTTTTATAGCTGGCGTTTGCTGTTCTTCCACTGCCGCAGGTTGGCTGTTTTCTTCAGATTTATGTACAAACTGTTCCACAATATCTCTTAACTGTTCCGCCATAATCTTAAATTCGTTACCTGAGTTATAAGCATCCTGAGAGGTTTTGGCCATGGTCTGAGACATAGTGGTCAGCTGTTCCAGAGCAAGACTGATATTCTCATTATTGGTTCGTTGAATTTTAGTCTGTTCGGCATTGGATTTATTCATTTCAGTGACCACAATAATATCATTAACAATATTATTAAAAAAAAAAAAAAAAAAACCGGGTTCTTTCATGT
>JALSUJ010000311.1:0-7890 GCA_027071355.1 Gammaproteobacteria bacterium
CATGAATACAGGATGCTTTTCTTAATGCTCTGCGTACAGGATGTTGTGGATCCGGTATAATAAAATTTTGTCTGTTTTTGTTTTAATTGCGGACTATGCTTAAGATTGTTTTAAGTTAATACTATAATTCTGGAATGGTTATTTGTTAAACAGTTTATGATAGTTAATTTTTTAAAAAGAGCTGGCCTTGTTGCTTCTGACTGGCAACAGGTTGATGCAAATGTTTATACTAATGCCTATCAGGAATATGGCGGTAGTTTTTTGACTCATCCAATGGTTATCGATGCTATGAGCTCTATGGCATCAATAGAAACAAAGTTCTATGGCTGTTATAAAAATGACCATCTTGCAGGTGCTCTAGCCACCTGGGGAAGTTATCTCGCTGGTGATAAGCGTTATTTACAAAAAATAAAGCAGCGCAGACTTTTTGATGTAGGCAATGCTGAAGTTATTTTACCTGTTTCAAGGCATATTAAAGTACCTGTTGATTATAAAGGGCAGTTTATTTCAGAAATTAATAATGGATCCATTATTAATTTAAAAAAACAAAAGGAATCTCTTAGTCTTGCCCGTTCATTTAGCCAGGGTGATTTTTCAAGAAAATTTCGTTATAACCGTCGACGTGAATTAAAACATTTCAAAGAGTCAGGAGGTGAGGTGATTCCATTGAGTGAATTGTCTGCTAATGAGATCGCTATAATTTATACGAAATTATTTAGAAAACGCTGGGGGAAAAAACCTAAGGGCCATGAACAGCTGTCAATTTTTCTTGAAAAGATCTTTCCTATGGTTAAAGGGTATTATTTAAGGATGAATGATATTCCTGTGGCCATTCAGTTAATTTATCTTGTTAGTACTCAATGTGGTGTGTCTGCAGAATACATTAATGGTGGTGTTGACCTTGACTATAAAAAATTTAGCCCTGGAAGTATTCTATCCTTTCTCAATATTCAGATGGCAGAAGACTATGCTCAGTCCAATAATACACCATTAAGGTTTTCTTTTGGCTTAACGGATAAGGACTATAAAAGCAACTGGTGTTTACCCCATCCGGTTTTCATGAGTTAAACTATGAATTGTTTCTCTTCTGTAAGCCTTTTTCAGTATTTTCCAATACTGAAATGAGTCTGAACGAGATGCAATTCTGGAACTCGGAGTAGACTTATCCACATGTGTGTCATGAAGAAAGACGTAAGTCTTTCATGCTGTATTAAAGATGAGAGTAGGCCTCTTGGTTTCGACGACTAGAAGTTGGAATCAAACCGCCCAATGCGGCTTATGTTAAGTGCATTTGTCGTGAGCGATTGCGGAAAAGGCAGTCTTGAACTGTTCGGTGATAAGCAATCTGGAAATATTACCCTGTTGAACCTGGTCTGGGATACAGAATGATTATAATCTCTATGGGCATGAAAAAAATTTATAAATTAACCGCCAGCGTTTTGCTATTTTATCTGATACTGGTCAATTCACTGTATGCAGCTACCCTGGATATAACAATAACTGGCTTTAAAAATAATGCCGGCAGTACCCTTGTTTATTTGCATAAGCAGTCCTCATCATTTCCATTTCCAGCCAGTCCTGAGGATGCCGTTAGTATCAGGACAGAAAAAATAACTGCTCAATCAGCACAATTGACTTTTAATAATCTTAAACCCGGAAGATATGCTGTATCTATTATTCATGATGAAAATGGTGATGGTAAATTACAGAGCAATTTTATTGGCATACCTGAAGAAGGCGTCGGTGTTTCAAATAATGTGCACGGTCATTTTGGCCCGCCGTCCTATGATGATGCCAGTTTTACACTTAAAGATCATAAGCATCTAAAAATAAAGATGCATTATTAAGGCTATTGCAACAGTCCCAATTTTTGCTTTTATCAAAATTCCTGAGCTGTATTTCTGCAGGTGTTTAAAATAACTTTTAATGGGATCAATTCCACCAGAGCACGAAATAAAATAGCATTATTTTTCAGCAGCCCATAACATTCATAAATCTGACTATTCTTTTTAGAATCGGATTCAGGCTGTAAGTGGATTAAAATATGCAATCGGTCATTACTTTTTAATTCAGACAGAATCTTCCGGTTGACACTGATTTTATGCGAACCATAAACCATGGGAGAGCGTTCAAAATCCAGCTTATTAAGCATGAAATTTTCAAGTAATGCGCAGGAAATAAATGCACAGGGAAAAATTTCCGGAAATTGATAGTAATTTCGTAATTCATCAAAAAACAGGCGTTGATCCACAATGGAACCGCATAAAAAGTTTTTGGCATTACTGACATTCATAAATTTTCTTTTTAGAAAGAAATGCTTTACAGCTCCATTGGCATGGCATTTTAAAATGCTTCGATCTGCATAGTCCGTTAAATTTTTAGAGAGGCTGCTCAAATCGGCATAAGGTAAAAACAGAGGCTGACGGGTTTCTTTCTTAAAGCCGATTAAAGATAATTTATTATCACTTTTAACGGATACCCGGTTACTTAATGACGGATTATCATTATCCTTGGATATCTGTGTTTTGCGGATATTTATAGCTACCTGCTGAGCCGGTTTAATTGCATTGGCAAAGGAGAACTGATAATTGCTGAAATTAAGATTATGCGTCTGGATAAACTGGTTTTCAGAATGAGTCTGACGATATTGAAAGAGTTTGTTTTCAATCAGAGATTCAATCTGGAATCCCAGCACAATAGGGCCATGAAAAGGGTTTTGATAAATTCTTGACCACTGCTGGCTGTCATGAAACAGATTAAAATCATCTGTGGCATTACGGGCAACATCTATATGGATCTGCTGGAACTGTTCAATATTTTCTTTCAGTGTTGCAGAATCCATATAAAGCCTTTTATTGTCTGTTTAAAATATCTGCTGCACATAAAGTGTAGGAGGCGTATCTTGGGATTACAAGCAGTTGGAATCTAATTATTTAATGTTAACTTCCTGTCCAATTTTAATAAATTTCTGAATATAGGCTATATCCTGATCCTGTTTTCTCATGGCCAGGAATAATTGACGATGCATGCCCGTTTTTCCAATTGCTAATGTGGTCAGTTTTTTTGCCGTATTTTTATTATCGGCCAGCCATTGTGGTAACACACAGACACCGCGTTGCAGTTCGGTCAATTTTAACATAATGTCCAGAGATTCAATTACCTGAAGTTTCTGAGTTTCTATATGAGCAGGTAAAAGAAAGTGGGTCAGAATATCCAGTCGTTCTCTGGCAACTGGAAAGATAAGCAGGGTTTTGTCTGCAAGATGTTCGGGTAGCAGAAAGGGCAAGTTTGCCAGGGGGTGCTGCTGAGCCATAACCAGAACCAGCTCATAATTGACCAGAGGTACATAGATAATATCGGGTTTTATGACTTTATCAGGGGTAATTAATATATCAATATGATGATTAAGCAGTCCTTCAAGACCACTGAATTGAAATTTATTGATAATATCAATATCAATGTCGGGCATCTGCTCAATAAAATGACCAATAATACGGGTTAACCATTCATAACAGGGATAACATTCCACTCCAATTCGCAAATGCCCCTGTTGCCCGGCAGCAAGGGCTTTGAGTGTTTTTTCTGTTTGTTCCAGGATGGGGAGAATATGTTCAGCGGTGACTAATAACAATTCACCAGCCTGGGTCAGACGAATATTCCGGCCGGATTTTTCCCATAGTTTAACGTCCAGTTTTTTTTCCAGATAACGGATCTGATGAGACAGCGCGGACTGACTTAGAAATAGTGCATTGGCCGCTTCGGTCAATGTGCCGTTTTGCTGTAATGCCTGAATAATTTTAAGGTGACTATGTTCTATCATAGATACTCTGATATTTATGAGGAAAGCTCATAGATATATTAAAAACTATCATTATTATTCATGTGTCAGATGAATACAATAGTGGGTAAGTCATTTATATCAGGAGAATAACAATGCCGACTATACATAATCTCGGGTTTCCACGAATTGGGAAAAAACGTGAACTGAAATTTGCTCTGGAAAAATACTGGCAGGGCAATTGTTCGCAGCAGGCGTTAGAAGAAACCGCTGCAGAGTTAAGACAACAGCACTGGGCAGAGCAAAAGCATCTGGATTTTGTGCCTGCAGGTGATTTTTCGTTTTATGATCAGGTGCTGGATACCAGTTTTCTGCTGGGTAATATACCGGAGCAGTTTAAATGTGCCGAGAGTTTTAAAAAAAGTCATTTACTGGATCAGTATTTTAGCATAGCCCGTGGGCATTCCTTTGATGAGCATGGCTGTGATTGTGTGCATCAGGATTTAAGTGCCGGTGAAATGACTAAATGGTTTGATACTAATTATCACTATATTGTTCCAGAATTCAGAACCAATACTCGTTTTTCATTACATCCACAACATTTACTGGCTCAGATAGATCAGGCTAAGAAGGAGAATCATCGAGTTAAGCCTGTGATTATTGGACCGGTTACTTATCTGTGGCTGGGTAAATCTAAAGATGAATCGGATCGAGTTGAATTATTAGAATCCTTACTGAATGTTTATAGTGAACTTTTGCAGTTATTATCCGAACAGGGAATTGAATGGGTTCAGATAGATGAACCTGTGCTGGTTACAGAGCTTTCTGAGCAATGGCGGCATGCTTTAAGAGCAGCCTATTATCGTTTACAGAATATACCGGTAAAAATATTGCTGACCACTTATTTTGGAAAGTTACAGGAAAATTTACGTCTGAGCTGTGAATTACCGGTAGACGGACTGCATATTAATGCCCTGGATAATGAACTGGAGGTGGCTAAGGTCATTGACTGGTTTCCGTCTCATAAAGTGCTTTCTCTGGGTATTATTAATGGCCGTAATATCTGGAAGTCTGATTTAAACCATCTCCTGAATTGGTTGAAACCAATTTATGAGCGTTTACAGGAACGCTTATGGCTGGCACCTTCCTGTTCTTTGCTGCATGTCCCTGTTGACCTGAATAGTGAGCAAAAGCTGGCTGCGGAAATTAAAGACTGGCTGGCATTTGCAGTACAGAAACTTGATGAACTGGATATCATTAATCAGGCCTTAATTCACGGCGTTGATAAAGTTCAACAGCAACTGGAAGAGAATAAGCGTTGTATTATATCCCGTCAGCAATCTGAACGGATTCATAAGCCACAGGTAAAATCACGAGTGGCCAGTATAACGGCTGATATGGTTCACAGAAAATCAGCCTATGCTGTGCGTGCAAAAGTACAGCAGCAGCGTTTTAATTTACCTGTGTATCCTACAACAACTATTGGTTCTTTCCCTCAGACCGGGGATATTCGTCGGGCCAGACTGCAGTATCGTAGCGGATTATTAGCAGAAGTCGATTATTTACATATTATACAGCAGGAAATAAAACGCAGCATTGATGAGCAGGAGGAACTTGGGCTGGATGTTCTGGTTCATGGTGAAGCGGAACGTAATGATATGGTTGAATATTTCGGTGAATTACTGGATGGATATGCCTTTTCTCAGTTTGGATGGGTGCAGTCTTATGGTTCCCGATGTGTTAAACCGCCCATCCTGTTTGGAGATATTTCCCGTCCTGAAGCTATGACTGTAAAATGGATTAAGTATGCTCAGTCCTTAACAGATAAGCCCATGAAGGGTATGCTGACCGGACCTGTTACTATCTTAAACTGGTCGTTTGTTCGTGACGATCAGTCGCGATCAGAAACCTGTTTCCAAATTGCCCTGGCTATTCGGGATGAAGTACGGGATCTTGAACGGGCGGGCATAAGCATTATCCAGATAGATGAAGCAGCCTTAAGAGAGGGACTGCCCCTGAGGAAGTCTCAATGGAATGATTATCTTGACTGGGCCATTAAAGCATTTCGTATTGCGGCAAATGGTGTTCAGGATGAAACTCAGATCCATACCCATATGTGTTATTCAGAATTTAATGACATTATTGAAGCCATTGCCGAAATGGATGCTGATGTGATCACTATTGAAACTTCACGCTCGGATATGGAGTTGCTGGATGTATTTGATGAGTTTCAGTATCCTAATGAAATTGGTCCGGGTGTTTATGATATACACTCACCCAATATACCTTCAGTGGCAGCAATGGTTGAGTTATTACAACAGGCCAGTATCCGAATTCCGGCACAACGACTATGGGTTAATCCTGACTGCGGCTTAAAAACACGTCAGTGGGATGAGGTAAAACCGGCCTTATCCAATATGATTAAAGCTACGCAGCAATTGCGTACAGCCTTGCAGGTATAAACTGGCATATACAGCTGAGCCGCAGGAAGGCTCGGCGGTATAAGTGTTGGCTATTGTTTCCAGAATGCCGGTGTCAGCAGAACCAGGATGGTAAATACTTCCAGACGACCTAATAACATGGCAATCATGGAAATAATCTTACCGGCATCACTAATACCGGCAAAGGTTGTGGTGACTTCACCCAGACCGGGACCCAGGTTATTCATACTGGTGGCAATGGCAGAAAACGCAGTGACCTGATCCAGCCCGGTTTGCATCATCAGCAGCATCAGGAGGACAAAGGTAGCAACGTACATTGCCATAAAACCCCAGACGGCTTCAACGGTTCGCTCATTTAATAATTGTCGTCCAACCCGAATAGGATATTGGGCGTGAGGATGTATAAGTCGTCTGATTTCTCTGATCCCCTGCTGGAAAATAACATTCATGCGCATCACTTTCATGCCGCCTGCTGTGGAACCGCCGCAGCCGCCAACAAAACTGGTAAATATAAGTAATGCCGGTAAAGCTCCGGGCCAGAGAGAGAAATCAGCTGTGCCAAAACCGGTACTGGTGACAATACTGACTACTTCAAAAAAAGCATTTTCAAAACTGGCTGAGAAAGTTTGATAGGTTCCCTGTAAAAACAGCAATAAACTGGAAAACAGTACCACACCCATCACAAAAATTAAAAAATAACGAACTTCAATATCCTCCCAATAAGATTTAATACTGCCTTTATGCAGAGCCAGATAATGAATGCTGAAATTGATCCCGCCCAGGAGCATAAAAACTATAGCAATACTTTCAATTAACGGGCTGTGAAAATAGCCCAGACTCTGATCATGAGTAGAAAACCCACCCGTAGAGACAGTGGACAGACTATGTGCCACTGCATCAAAGGGTGACATACCGGCCAGCCAGTAAGCCAGAGCATTGCATAAGGTTATAACAACATAAATACCCCACAGGGAACGGGCTGTTTTGGACAGTCGGGGAGTAATTTTCTGTTCCTTAAACGGACCGGGGGCTTCTGCTTTATATAGCTGCATACCACCAATACCTATCATGGGCAGAATAGCAATGGCCAGCACGACCATACCCATACCGCCAAACCATTGCAGCAGTTGTCGATAAAACAAAATGGATTTAGGCAGATGCTCCAGGTCTGTAATAACTGTTGAACCAGTCGTTGTAAATGCTGAGATGGACTCAAATATGGCATCAACATAGGATAAATGAGCACCTAGTATTAAAGGCCAGGAAGCCAGCAGGCTGATCCAGCACCAGAAAATAGTGACTACCAGAAATCCATCACGAACCGTAAGGTCAATGGCTTTGTGTCGAGTACTGTACCAGAGCAGACTGCCGGGAATAAACATTAGAAGAAAGGCATTAAAAAAATGAATGGCTTCCTGATCGTTATACCAGAGTGAAACCAGAATGGGTAAAATCAGCGACAGGCTGAAGCCCATCGTAAAGAAACCAATTATTCTGGCAATGGTTATAATTCGCTTTTTAAATCGACTTGAAATTGTCATTATTAGATTTTAGCAAAAGACTTGAGGGAAAGGCTAACGATTATAATTTAAGCTGAGGCATAAGTACGTAATTTAGATCAAGAAATTGCAAATAAATTAAGGCTATCAGTCAATTCGCTTTAGCGAATAG
>JALSUJ010000311.1:7900-8780 GCA_027071355.1 Gammaproteobacteria bacterium
CGAATAGAGTTTATTGTTACAAAAAGAAACACTAATCATTTTATATTTATAAAGAATATTAGCACTTGCTTTATTAGATTGATAACAGGATAATATGTAGGTATATTATTGCCCAATTTTCCGTATTTCTTTATGGAAACTCGCCATTACCTTCTAGTTATAGACAGCGAAATAGCCCTTGTGTTATTTGCTTAGGTGCGGTACAGGTACTTCATTCATTTAGAAAACAGGTTTTGTAATGACTTTAGAGAAAATATTTCCTTTTCTTCTCTGGTTTAAAATGGTTAACAAAGACACCATTAAAGCCGATATTATTGCCGGTATTACCGGTGCTGTCATTGTCCTGCCTCAAGGCGTGGCCTTTGCAACTATTGCCGGCCTGCCTCCGGAATATGGTTTGTATACGGCCATGGTGACGCCCATTATAGCGGCTTTATTTGGCTCTTCCTTTCATCTGGTTTCCGGGCCGACTACGGCCATTTCTATTGTGGTCTTTTCTGCTATCAGTAATTATGCAAATCCGGGTACACCGGAGTTTGTTAACCTTGCATTAACGCTGACTTTTCTTGCCGGGGTTTATCAGTTTGCATTTGGGATAGCTCGTCTGGGGGCACTGGTAAATTTTGTTTCTCATACCGTGGTTATTGGTTTTACTGCCGGTGCGGCCATTTTAATTGCAACCAGTCAGCTAAAGCATATTACCGGCATTTTGGTTCCAAAAGGTGAATCATTTCTGCATACCTGGATGGATTTATTTACCAATTTTTCTAATATTAATCCCTATCTGCTGCTAATTGCTTTAGTGACACTAATTACGGCTTTACTGTCAAAAAAATTAATGCCTAAATTGCCTAACTTATTAATAGGTATGATTTTAGGC
>JALSUJ010000312.1 GCA_027071355.1 Gammaproteobacteria bacterium
GTAAAGCGCATCGGCTATGTGGCGAGCCTGATAAACAAGAATGACGGCATTGCCATTTGCGCCCCTATTGCACCCTATGCTTCAGTGCGTCAATATGTACGGGATTGTAATGAGCAATATGGTGCATTTATTGAAATCCATGTGGCAACGCCGCTGGAAGTATGCGAAAGTCGGGATAGAAAAGGCCTGTATGCAAAGGCTAGGAAAGGTGAAATTAAGCAGTTTACAGGGATTAGTGACCCCTATGAGGAGCCGCAAAATCCGGAGCTAAAAATTGACACTAGTCAATACTCGCCCATAGAGGCGGCGCAGGAAATAATGCTGTATTTATTAAAAGAAGGTTATATTGAGTCATAAAGCGATTTATTATAATTTCAATATAACCTCCCCCTTAGAAAAAGGGGGAACGAGGGGGGTTAAAAATTCCCTTACCCCAATGCCAGTAAGCTAATGTTACTTTAAAAAACGTAGGGTGGATCAAGCAAAGCGGATCCACCAGGATATAGGCATAAGCGGTGGACTTGCCATGCTTAATCCACCTTACAAATTTTTAGATAATGGCATGAGGTGGATCCGCTTTGCTTGATCCACCCTACATAAGTCTTTACTTACTGCCTCCTTTTGCAGAGAGGGGGAAAACCAAATAATAAATTTAAGTTAATTCGGAGAATTAAAGCGTGAATATCCAGTTTAAGAATGCAATCAAAAAACTACTTGTTGTATCGTTGATTACAGTGCTATTTGCCTGTGGTGGCAAGGAAGAGCGTAAGGCCGCATATCTTGAAAAGGGTAAGGCATATCTGGCTGAGAAGAATTATAAAAAGGCTAAAATTGAATTTAAGAATGTTTTACAGATCGACCCTAAATTTGCCGAAGCTTATTTTTATATGGGGCAGTTAGAGGAAGAAAATAAAGAGTTACGAAAAGCGCTGGGTTTATATAAAAAGGCTATTGAACTTAATAGTACGTATACAGAAGCCAAAGTTAAGCTGGCAACTATTTATGTCATTGCTGGAACCAAAGAATTGGTAACAAAGGCAAAAGAGTTATTGCTTGAGGCTAAGAGGGAGAGGCCTGATTTACAAGAAGTTAATTTGATTTCTGAGATCATTAGATATAAGGAAGGTAATAAGCAAGATGCATTATCAAAAATAAATAAAATAGTTCAAAAAGATAAGAGTCTTTATGAAGGTATTGTATTTTTAGCTACTGGATACATGCGTGAAGGGAAAATTGATGAGGCAGAAAAAGTTTTAAAGGAAGGTATAAAAAATAATCCTTCGGAAGTTGTGTTGAGAACAATGTTGGTTAAGTTGTATTTAAAGAATAAGAACTATAATGCCGCTGAAGATCAATTAAAAGCTTCCATAGAAATTGAGCCTGAAAAATATAAGCATCAACTGGCACTAAGTAATTTTTATGTCGTTAGAAATCAATTAAAAAAAGCAGAGGATGTATTACGGAAAGCAATTAAAGATGATGATGAAGATGTAAAGCGTTATTTGTCACTAGTTGAATTCCTTTCGTCAAAAGTGAGTGTAAAAAAAGCAGTTGATGAATTAAAGCTAGATATTGATAAAAAGCCTGAGTTATACGATTTGCAGTTTGCATTGTCGGAGGTGTATGAAAAAACTGGAAATGTAGATGAGGCAAAAACTGTTTTGCAGAGGATTATGAAAGAAAAGTCTTATGATCCTGAAGGTATTAAGGCTAAAAATAAATTGGCGACTATTTTGTTTAATGAAGGTGATTATAAATCGGCAAAAAAATATATTAGTCAAATAATTGAAGAGCATCCGAATAATAACGATGCCCTGTTAACATCAGGAAAATTATATTTAAGAGAACTGGATGCTGCATCAGCTATTAATGCATTACGTACCGTAGTGAAAAATGAGCCTGATAATACAAATGCCTCTATGTTGTTGGCTAAATCTTTTGAGCTTAATAATGAAAGTCTTCTGGCAGAAAATGAATTAAAAAGGAGTATAGAGTCGAATCCTGTTAGTTATAAAGCTCATTTGAATTATGCTAATTATCTTGTGTCGAAAAAAAGATACAAGGAAGCCTTAGATGTTACAGATAAAGCGCTTTCATATTTTAATGATAATTATGATTTGTTAAGCCTTAAGTTAAAGTTGATTTCTTCGAAAAATGATGATGGCCAAATAGAGTTGGTTTTGAATGCCATGAAACGCGGATCACCACAAAAATATGAAGTTAATTATATTAG
Organism: Gammaproteobacteria bacterium; assembly: GCA_027071355.1. Classification (GTDB taxonomy): domain Bacteria; phylum Pseudomonadota; class Gammaproteobacteria; order GRL18; family GRL18; genus JANELJ01. The sequence continues at coordinate 2,234 of JALSUJ010000312.1, forward strand.
AGGGAAATATTTCTTGTCTAAGAAAGAATTTAATAAAGCTTTAGCTGAGTTTAATGAGGCGTTAGTAAAGACAGACAATAAGTATCCAATATTAGAGCAAATAGTTAAAGTGTACTTGGTTCAAAATAAAGCGAAAGCTGCCGTGGACTGGCTAAATAAAAGGTTGACCGAAAATAGTTCGGATGCTGCTTCGCAGCTATTGTTAGGTAAAGTTTATTTATATGAAAAGAAAGTTTCAAAGGCTAAAGATTATATTAATCGGGCAATTGATAACTCAAAAGAATGGGTGGCGCCGTATGAAACTTTGGCTGCGATAAGTATGCGGGAGAATAATATATCTGAGGCTATTAATGTTTATAAGCGGGCTATAAATAATCTTAAAAATAAAGTGCCTTTTTATATTAAAATGGCATCATTATATGAAAAGAATGGAAATCATGAAGAGGCAATAAACGCTTATAACAAAATATTAATAATTGATCCAAATAATAAACTGGCAATAAACAATCTCGCATCATTATTGTTAGACTTTGGTTCAAAGAGTGATATTGAGAAAGCTATGAGGTTGGTTGCCGGTTTTGAAAATATTAAGCAGCCTGCTTTACGTGACAGCTTAGGTTGGGCGTATGCGAAGTCAGGTGATTATGCTAAGGCTATAAATGTATTGAAGCCGATAGTGGAAAAGTTACCTGATATATCTGTTTTTAAATATCACCTTGGTTATGCGCTTTATTATTCAGGTGATAAGGCAGCAGCAAAACGATATCTTAAGGAAGCTATATCGAGTGGCCAGGATTTCACAGGAAAAGATGAAGCTGTGAGACTCTTAAATACTATTAATTAAATATAACAATTAGAGTAATATTCTTTTATAAGTCCAGTGATAATTAGAATTTAATGATTATAGAAGTACTTAGCTTTGGTATATCTGCTGTTCTATTCCTGATACTTGGCCTGGTTATGTTAACCGGTCAACGGGAAAATCTGCCAAAAAGGATGTTGGCAATAGCCTCTTTATCGAGTGCTGCCTGGTCTGGTTCGGTAACTTATCAGGCTGTTTTTGGAGGGTTGTTAAGTTTTACACTTCTACTCGAATTATTTCGCTCGTTAGCGTGGCTTGCATTTTTATTGGTAATGCTGAGAACAGCATTTAAGTCAAATGAGAAAATCTCAAAAAATTTCCGGTTCGTATTTGCAGGGCTCACTGTATTTATTGTTGGTTTGATGTTATTAGCTAAATACCGTATCTCTGGTGGCTCAATACTTGAGTCAATAGCAGGTAACGATGTTCTTGTTGGTTATTTGTTTGTTTCTATAGGTGGCCTGGTTATTGTTGAGCAGCTTTATCGTAATACTGCGGAAGATCATAAGCTGGCATTAAAATATTTATGGATGGGTATAGGCGGTATGTTTGCCTATGATTTCTATCTCTATTCTGATGCGTTCCTTTTTCAGCGCATAGATAATGAATTGTGGAATGCTCGTGGCTTTATTCATGCTATGGCTGTGCCTCTTATTGGTGTGGCTATTAAGCGTGAAATGCAGTGGTCTATAGGCAAGGAAACCATTGATATTTTCTTGTCTCGTCGTGTGGTTTTTCATACAACTACACTGTTGGCTGCCGGCATATATATGCTTGTGATTGGAGTAGCGGGTTTTTATGTGCGTGATTTGGGAGGAACCTGGGGGCAGGTCGCACAGGCAACATTTATTTTTGGTGCAGGTATTATACTTGCTATCCTGCTATTTTCATCCAGGGTGCGAGCCAAGATTAAGGTTCTAATTGATAAACACTTTTTTCATTATAAATATGACTATAGAGAGGAATGGTTACGTATTATTAAAACTTTATCTACGGGAAATGATGCCGTTCGCCTACAGCAACGGGCTATACGTGCATTGGCGCAAATTATTGATAGTCCTGCCGGTGCCTTGTGGATGAAAAGAGAGAATAATTGTTTTGAACAGGTTGATGGATGGAATACGGAAGGAATAAATTTAAGATTGCCTGCGGATGATTCCCTGATTCGTTTTATGGAGGAGCACCAGTTTATTATTCGTTTGGATGAATTTAAGGAGGATCCAGAGGCTTATACACGTCTTGCACCGCTAGAAATACCTGAATGGCTGAGCGCAATGGAAGAGGCCTGGCTGCTGGTGCCATTAATGTTACAGGATAGTATGCTAGGTTTTGTGATTTTAAATCGTTCGCCTTCGCATCTGGATTATTTTAACTGGGAAGATAGTGACCTGTTAAAAACGGCTGGCCGCCAGGCAGCTAGTCATCTTGCTCAGTATGAAGCTGCACAGGCGCTGGCTGGAGCAAAGCGATTTGAAGAGGTTAATCGTTTATCAGCTTTTATTGTTCATGATATGAAAAATATGATAGGGCAGTTATCGATGGTGGTGTCAAATGCGGCTAAACATAAAAGTAACCCTGTTTTTATCGATGATGCAATCAGTACCGTTGAAAATTCAGTTAATAAAATGAATAAATTATTGAATCGATTAAAGGGTGAATCGGCTGAGGGTGCAAAGACATTCAGTTTATGCGACCTGTTGGAAGAGAGTGTTAGAAATAGTGTCAAAACAGGTGTATTACCTGTTCCAGTTTTAAATTCACAAGCACAGGATTTGATGATTATAGCTGATCGGGATCGCATGTTAGTTAATATTGCTCACTTGATACAAAATGCACAGGACGCCACAAAAGATGATGAGTGTATAACTGTACGTTTAAAAAGGCAGGCTAATTTTGCAATTGTAGAGATAGAGGATACAGGCTGTGGTATGGATGAAAAATTTATTCGTGAACGTCTATTTCAGCCTTTTGAATCTACCAAAGGCACTATGGGCATAGGTGTATTCCAGGTCAAAAGCTATATTAATCAGTTAGGCGGTGAGTTTGATGTTGAAAGTGAGCCAGGTAAAGGTTCTTTATTCAGGTTAAAAATACCGTTAGCAAACAATGATAAATTGCGGCTTAACTCACGGGTTGTTCACTTAACTGAGAGAGAAAAGAGAACGCATGATGGCTGAGAAGCGAAAGTTGCTTATTGTAGATGATGACCCTGGTATTCGTAATCAGTTGAAATGGGGCTTTGAGGGCTTTGATGTCGTTACAGCTGAAAACAGGGAGAATGCCCTGCAACAGTTTGGTTGGCACCGTCCTGCAGTGGTGACACTTGACCTGGGAATGCCTCCGGATGCTGAAGGCTGTAAAGAGGGATTTGCAACCTTAAAGCAGATTCTTCAAAAGGCACCAGATACAAAAGTTATTATTGTATCTGCTACTGAAGATCAGTCTAATGCTCAAAAGGCTGTTGACTCGGGGGCTTTTGAGTTTTTTCCGAAGCCTGTCGATATTGAGAAATTGTCTGCAATTCTTGAGCGCGCTTATCAGGCACATAAAAGCAATCATGAGTAATCCTTCAAAATGCTGTCCTTTTGAGCGTATTTAAATGTCTTGATGGAAGTCCAGGGCTGCTTGCTAAAATTTTTTATCTGGTGCAAACTCATTACTTTGTCGGAAAATATTACAGTTGTTATATATGGAAAATAATAAAAAAATACTCATTGTTGAGGATGATCCTGGCCTGCAAAAGCAGATGAAATGGAGTTTTGAGGGCTTTGAAGTCATTATAGCGGGTGATAGGGAAGAGGCGATTAAGCAAATAAAAAAGCATCATCCTCCGGTAGCTACAGTCGATCTTGGGCTGCCCCCTGATCCTGACGGTAGTACCGAGGGGCTGGCCACTATTGATCAAATTTTGTCAATCGCACCCGATATGAAAGTAATCGTTGTCAGTGGCAATGATGAACGGGAGGCGGCAGTAATGGCAGTTGCCTCTGGAGCCTATGATTTTTATCAGAAACCTATCGATTCTGATGTACTGAATCAAATCGTTAATCGTGCATATCATGTGTTTGAGTTAGAAGAAGATAATCGTAAATTGGCTATGCAGCAACATAGTGTACCAATGGAAGGTGTGGTTACGAATAGTCCGCAGATGCAGAAAGTGTGTCTTAAAATCGAAAAGGTGGCGCCATCGGATGCTTCAGTTTTATTGTTGGGGGATAGTGGTACAGGAAAAGAGCTATGTGCCAGGGCATTACATGGTAAAAATCCCTCAATAACGGGACGTTTTGTGGCAATTAATTGTGCCGCCATCCCTGAAAATTTATTGGAAAGTGAACTGTTCGGATATGAAAAAGGGGCTTTCACTGGAGCAACTAAAACAACACCTGGAAAAATTGAAAGCGCAGAGGGAGGCACGCTATTTCTTGATGAAATGGGAGAGCTTCCGATGTCTCTTCAGGCTAAATTATTACGCTTTTTACAGGAAAGAGTAATTGAACGGATTGGTGGTCGTGAAGAAATATCAGTAAATGTACGGGTTGTATGTGCTACCCACCAGAACCTTGAAGAAAAAATTAAATCGGGAGAGTTTAGAGAAGATCTCTACTATCGAATTAATGAAATACCAATTCATATTCCTCCATTAAAAGACAGGGAAGGAGATGTTGTTCTTTTGGCCCGGGCATTTCTTGATAAAATGAATAAAGAACAAAATAAAAAAATTAAGGGTTTTACTAAGGATGCATTGATCGCAATTAATAATCATGAGTGGCCAGGAAATGTAAGAGAGATGCAGAATCGTATAAAACGTGCTGTGATAATGGCTGATGGAAAAAATATCACAGCTGAAGATTTAGAACTTGATATGGATGTTGAAAAGGTGAGTGGTGATTCTTTTGATTTGCGAGCTATTCGTGAGGCTGCCGAGAGGGAAGTTATTCAGCGTGCATTGGCTACGACAAATGGTAAAGTTGCACCAGCCGCAGAGCTTCTTGGTATTAGCCGTCCCACATTATATGATTTAATTCAAAAGCTGAATATTGTTACTTAGAGATATTGAACCTACATGTTGAAAAATAATTGGGTAATAACTATATTTTTCTGTGAAGCTACTGTCATTATATTTTGATGGGGAAATAAGTTAGTGGGAGGTGTCATGCAGTAAACTTTACAGTCCTGGGATAATGCTATCTAGGATGTTCTGATAAAACTTTTTCTTTATATCATTTCCTTGTTCGCTGTAGATTAATATCAAGCCTTTGATAATATTAATACTTTCAGGATGCTTCTGGCGAGCCTGCTCTAAAACAATAAGGGATTGTTCTGAATAGCCGAAAGAATGTAATGCTATTGCATAAATATACATATAACGCTCTATAGATTTACCATTGACAGCTGCTAGTTTCAGATACTTCAATGCATCATTATATTTCTTTTGACGTACATATAATAATCCTAATGCATGATAAATAGGAGCTTTCTCTCGGACATATAATAAAGCCTTTTTTAGAATTAGCTCCCCTTGGGTATCATTGCCACTGCTTCGGTAATAGTTAACTAAGTTCAAGTATGCTGGTGTATAGTAGGGTGCAAGTGTTATTGCATCCCAATAAAATTTTTCTGCTTCTTTTGAATTATTTTCAAGTAAGTGAAAATTAGCTAAGTTCACTAGTGACTCTGGACGGTCTGCATTAAATTTTAATGCAGAAATGTATTCTTCTAATGTTTGTTTATATTTTTTATCAATATCGATTGGTATATTTTGAAGGTGTAAATCATACAGTGATTGAAGAGTAATTAAACGAATGCTTCTCATATTGTCATGAAGTAGTGAATAAGAAAGTTCCCAACGGCTCTCCTTTTTTATTGAGTTTAATGAAATTGCCACGGCATAATTAAGCAAAGGCTCATCATTGGAAATTTTTTGCAAAATATCAACAGGCAGTTGAGATGTGTTAGAAGCTAAAAGCGTAATAGCTGTTGCTCGTGCAATAGCTGGCTGGCTAACATCAAACAATAATTCGTATAAAAGCTTTTCTGCTTCAGGTAAATTATATCGTCCAGCGTATATGGCTTTGGCAAAGCCTTTCTTGATAGGTTTTGAATCATTCTTTTTGAGCTTATTTGTAGCCCATAGCGCAGTTTTGCCTATGTGGCATTGGGTGCAGGCATTTGGGGTATTTAGAGACATGGATAAATCTGGACGAGGAATTTTCAAACTATGATCTCTTCTAGAATCAATTACCATATATTTTCTATCTGGCATGTGACAGTTAACACATTGAGCCCCCTCAGATCCTTGTTTATGCATGTGGTGTCTTTTTGAATCAAATTTTGATGATAAATGACACTGTGTACATAGCTTATTCCCTTTAACTCGTAATTTTAAGCTATGCGGATTATGGCAGTTGCTGCAGGTTACACCAGAATGATACATTTTACTTTGTACAAATGAACCATACTCATAAACTTCTCCTTTAATTTGGCCATCAGGGAAATATAAGGAATCGGTTAATAGTTCAGGTCTGAAATTATTTAATAGAGGGGTATTGGGTTTTGCTCCAGAAAAATAAGTTGATCGTAGTGAGTGGCATTGAGCACAAAGGTTGATCTCTGTATTAGAATTTATTGTATATTTAGGTTTAGAATTTCCGGTTATT
>JALSUJ010000313.1 GCA_027071355.1 Gammaproteobacteria bacterium
ATATAATATAATGCTATAATTTACCTATGATAAGTTAAAACTTGGACTTGATTTATCACCGTGTTTTTTGTCTCTGCAGGTTCGGGCACGTTAAAAAGGGAAAAGCAGGGTCAGGGTGTTGCTGAAAAACTATGGCACATTCAAGAGGTGTAAGACGGTAACTTACTTCTTGAGTTGACTAGAGTGAAAAAGGCTAATTTCTGGCGTAAAAGATCAGGGCAGAATAGGACTTTCAGCCTTGGGTACTCATTGCGATCTGTTTGTTCAGATCGCAATACTTACTTTTTTTATGATGATCAGGAGAAAATTATGGATCTTAATATTCATAACGTTAAAGAAATAAAAGTCAGTGCTAAATCATTATCTATGTCTGATTCTGGTAAGCGTTTTCATATACAGAAACTGGATATTGTTGATGAAGGGGGGCAGGAATACAGCGTTTCATTTTTTTGTGATCGTGTAGCGTCTTTGCTTCCAGTTGGTGATCGCGAACAGCTTGATCAGGCTGATTCAAGTGAGGATTACATGGGATTTGGTAATGTGGAATTAGTTTCATTTTAAATAAGTTGCCTTATCTGGTCGCACCCAGATAAGGCGATTACCACAACCAATAAAATTAATTATGGTAACCAGGAATTATTATTATGTCAGATTTGAAAAAACAAATAAATGATCCTTTTGAGGATTGCACAGTGGTTAGTATTTTTACCAGAGCACAGGCCATCAGTGATGGTATTTTAATTGATGTTTCTAAACAGGCCCGTGATCTTGGCTTTCGTTACCCCGTAGCGGTAACAGATACTATCTGGAATAGTTGTATCAATTGGGATAATGAGCAGGAAAAAATACATCAGGATGAATCAGGCCGTTTATATGATGTTTTATGGATGGCAATGCTAATGGCAAAAAGGACTAAGGGGGAACAGGCTTTTTTTGATGTGTATCGTGTTCCTAATGGTAAGAGTTTACCTTGTCCGGTCACTTTAAAATCGGTTTGCGGTCCCGGTGATCAGGGTGAGCCGGTTGTGACTATTATGCGCCCCTGGGAGGACTGACTATGTTTTTTAAAAATTGTCAGTCTGTGGAGGAAGTCAAGGGGGCATACAGAAAGCTTTGTATGAAACATCACCCTGACAGAGGCGGTGATACTGAAACTATGCAGGAAATTAACAGCCAGTATCAACAAGCGCTTAAATCTCTTAATGGTCAGATTATGACGGGTTCTGATGGTGAAAAACATACTTATCATTATGATGCTGACATTGAAAAGGCATTAATGGACAAAATTAGTGAGTTATTGGCTTTGAGAATGCCTGATGTTGAGGTTGCTTTAATTGGTACATGGATTTGGATTTTAGGGAAGACCAGACCATTTAAAGCGCAGTTGGGTAAAAAAGGGCTTGGTTGCTTCTGGCATGCAAAAAGACAATGCTGGTACTGGCATGAAGGGAAGCACCGTTCAAGGAATGCTGATTGTGATCTGTCTGAGATTGCCGAGAAATACGGTTTTAAGGCATTTACTCAGGAAAATACCCAGGCTGTTTTAACTCATTAACTCATTAATTCATTAACTCATTAATTTATTTTTTTATTCTGCCACGGTCGCACCCGTGGCAATTATTAACAGATGGTAACCAGGAGAAAATACTATGTTTCATAAAGCAGAACGAAAGCAAGCAAAATTAAGACTGTCTCTTTGTGGGCCTTCCGGATCAGGGAAAACGCTTTCAGCCTTGTATATTGCTCAGGGCTTGGGCGGAAAGATTGCCATGATTGATACTGAGCATAAAAGCGGTGAGTTGTATGCAAATGTTGTGGATTATGATGTTGCTACTCTAGCACCACCATTTTCACCACAACGCTATATTGAATTGATTAATATGGCTGAACAAAATGATTTTAATGTGCTGATCCTTGATAGCCTGTCTCATGCCTGGACAGGGCAGGGCGGTGTATTGGAAATGCATGATAACGCTTGTAAAGCGGTGCATAACAGCTTTGCCGCCTGGCGTGAGGTGACACCTCAGCATAATGCACTGGTTGATGCCATTCTTGGCAGTTCATTACATATTATTACCACCATGAGAACCAAAACCGCCTATGAAATTCAGCAGAATGAAAAAGGTAAAACTCAGGTGGTGAAAGTTGGTCTGGCACCGGTACAGCGTGATGGCATGGAATATGAGTTTACTACGGTCATGGATTTATCAGTGGATGGTCATATTGCCACTACCAGTAAGGATCGGACTAATTTATTTGATGGCCAGTTTTTTGTGCCAACGATTCAGACCGGTGAAAAACTCAAAGAGTGGCTGGAAACCGGGGTGGATACTGTCAAAGAAAGTCTGGAAGAGTCTGAACGGCTTAAAAAATCCATTACTAATATTAAATCAGTGCCTCAGCTGGAAAGCTGGGGAAGCCGGAATAAAGCTAATATTGATAAGCTTTTGACTGCGGATAAAAATAATATTCGTAAATTGTATGCAGAAAAACGGGATCAGTTGAGGGCTGAACTGGAAAAGGAGCTGAACGAGGTAGCATAGTGGATATGCTACGCCTTTATGGTGTCACGGTCGCACCCGTGGCATCTTTTAAAACCAATAATATTTGTAACCAGGAGAAAGACCAATGAGTAAAAATACATTAAGATTATTTGATATTGCACAGGATTATTTAAAAGTCTTTGATGATTTAATGGCTATGGATGATCTGCCGGCAGAAGTGATTAAGGATACCATGGAGGGAATGGCTGGAGATTTTGAGGAAAAGGCAAAGAATACGGCAGCCTATATCCAGAATCTGGAAGCAGAAGCCAGGGCCATTGAAGATGCTGAGAAACGGATGAAGTCCAGAAAACAGTCTCTTAATAATCAGGCTAAACGCTTGAAGGATTATCTGCATTCTAATATGGAGCATACGGGGATCTTGAATATCAAGAGTCCTGAAATTGTGGTGAAAATTCAGAAAAACCCACCCTCTGTTGTGATTGTGAGTGAGAATAGTTTACCGAATGCTTACAAGATCACCGAAACTATTACTAAAATCATGAAAACGGATATTGGCAAGGCTCTGAAATCGGGTGTTGATGTGCCAGGGGCACGGTTACAGCCCAGTACAAGGCTTGTAATCGCTTAATTTTAGGATGCCCCACTAAGTGGGGCATTTATTTATTGTGGGTTTAAATCTGTTCTGCCTGTTAAAATATATAAAGTGATAGTATGATATATAATATAAGTAATTTTGAATATTGTTTAGCAGGTAGTACGATGGCGGTTGTTAAAGAAGAAATATTAAAGAAAGTTGGTCAGAGAGTTAAGCTTCTCAGGGTTTCCAGGCAGCTTAATCAGGGTGAGCTTGCAGAGCGTAGCGGTATGAAGCAATCTAATATCAGTTCTTATGAGCGCGGTATTTCACCGTTTAATATTGTTGATTTGTTCCGTCTGGCTGAAGCTTTGGAATGTCAGGCTTCTGATATTGTGGATTTGGATCGGTCTTTGGTTTAATTGCCACTCATGAATAGATAAACTTACACTTATGAGCTATATAAAAAAGTAATTTACGAAGACGAAAATCAACTATTCTTACCCGCTGATTTTTTTAAATAGGAATAAAATATGTGCAGTGTACCGCAAGCAATGCCATATGGGTATTTTATTGACATGGAAGAGTTCATGTCTTTATGTAAAGAAAAGAAGATTACCAGAATGATGCGTTGTCAGGAATTAGTTTCGCAGTTTCCTGAAGTTATCGCAGACCCGAAACTTAATTACGATAATTCAATCTTCTTTACACACAGGTGGGATGATAGAGAACATCCAGACCCCAATAACTGGCAAATAGATGCCATTTGTACCTACGGAGCTGAGAAAAAGAATATAGGTAGGTGGCCAATAGAATTTTGGTATGACTACAGTAGCCTCCCACAAAATCCAAGGACGGCTAGAGAAGACGTTCTATTTAAAGAGGGTTTGAAACAAATAAACTACCTCTGTCGAGAGTGCTTAAATGTTCCATTAATATCAAAGTACGGAAGTACAAGAGAAGCTGCGATTCAGCATATGCTGAATCGTGGCTGGATACTTGCGGAACTCTACATCTCTCAATACCATGAAAATATACATCAATCTATATATGAAGGAGCAGGAGATTATATATTAGATGGTCGCCTTAACAATTCATATTGGAAAACACTTCTTAATAAAATGACAAAAAACCTACCGTTCTATGACAAAGATCTGGTCCGGGAATGGTTTGATGTTCGTGACATAAAATGTACCAGCGGATCAGATCTGGATATGCTTGCCGAACGCCTTGTAGAATATGCATTTGGGTATTCTGGTGACCTTAATATTAAAATGACACTTCTTCCTATATCGGAAGGGCAATATATCACGATGACAGCGGATGAATGTCAGCCCTACAATATTGATAAATATGGACTGTCGTCACTGTATCCTAATACTTTCTTCGAGTATGATTTACTTAAACACAACAAGTACAGGATAAAAGCAAAGTTTCGGCCAACTCTTCCCCCGATTGGGCAATGGTTAGACCTGAGTGAGAAAGATACAGCAGATTACCAGATAAAGTCAGATGGTACCTCGGATTTATATCCTGGGGTTGTTTTTGAGCTTGTAAGTGTTACTGGCGGCTACCATATACGATATCGATTAATTGATGATAAGAAATGCAGTTAATATATTATATGAAATTCAAGAATCTCTTAACAAGCGGATCAAAGGTGTTATTAACTTTTTAAAAAATAATGTTAGCCAGTGAAAATGCTGAATTATTGCTTTGTAGTTTTTTTTCTAACTTCACATGTGGCAATATTCCTACAATTATATGATTCTTTTCTTACAGATAATAAGGGACTAATACTTCACACTAACACCCAGAAAAAAACATATCTCACGTTAATTATAAGGATGAAATTGACTTGATGAAACGACTCCTATTATTACTTTCATTAAACCCTTCACTTGCCATAGCCTGGGAAGATGCCGATCTTCTCAGTTATATCATGCAAAATAACCCTGTCATGCAGTCACATAAAAATGTTGTTGATGAATACAGTCTGTCCAAAACCTGGATGGATCGTATTAAGAAAGGTACTACTATTGTTGCCAGGGCAACTGCTGGCGGATCTGAATTTGTGGATTCCAGCAGTACGGTCTTTGGCGGTGTTAATATTTCAATCCCTTTTTCAACTGAAAATGAAAGACGGGATCGGGCATTAAAACGTTTAAACCGGGCAACGGCCAGTGATGAACTGAAAAGCCGTATTTTGGCAGATATGGCGAAACTCAGGCAGATGGAAGCGGATCTGGAAGCATCAAATATCCAGATTAAATTCTGGCGTGATAAGTTGGAATGGACAAAGAAACGTATTGAACAAGGATATTCTGAGCAGTCGGAATTATGGGATATTGGTCAGAAGATCAATACGGAGAAGGCAAGTATTGCCAGATTGAAAATAAACATAAAGAACCAGCAGTTCATATTATCCAGATTTGCCGGGGAAACCTGGAAAGTGGTTCTGGATTATCTGAGAGATAATGGCAAGCTCTGGGGGTAGTTAAAGGAATAGTAATGAATAATATGGATTTTGATTGCTGGATAAGGGAGCTTAAATCCCTGTTTGGTCGGTTTGGTAATAAGGTTCAGCAGGAAAAGTGGGTACCTTTATATTTGAGCGGTCTGTCACCGATAATGGAAAAACAAGCTGTAGAACGTTATATGGGAGCAAAATAGTGGCTATTGAATCAATGTCTCAGATTTGTGGTCTGGTTGGTCGTGATGTGCTGATCGATAATATTCGAAAAGAGCTCAAAAAGGGTAAGCACGTTCTTTTACATGGTGAAATTGGTATTGGTAAATCGGATGTGATGCAGGAAGCTATATCCAGATTGCCTGACAGGAAAACTATTGTTGATATTGAGGATCACCAGACCAAAGGGCAGTTTGTGGAGCTGGCAAAGAAATTGTTCTATCTTGGGCTGGTTGATGCCTCCGATCTGGATTTACCTAAAAATTATCATGATAAAATTCACGATGATGTACCCTGGGATAAAATTAAACGCCGGGTAAACCGGAACAGTATTCGTGATCTGTCATCAGCCATTATCCCTGCTTTGAAAAAAGGGGAGGGGAGATTACTGATTGCGGTGGATGATATGAGCTTTTTAACACCCACTCAGCAGGCATTCTGGCTGACGGTACTTGAGCATGTTCAGGTAATTGGCTGTGCCAGTGAGAAAAAGAAAGGGGTGCAGAAACTCTGGTGGAAGATGAAATATTTTGATGTGCCACGGCTCAAATCATGTGATATGAAAGAAGTGGTTGAGAATTATATTGATACCAAGGGCATGCTTATTGAGTCCAGAAAGCTGTTTGTTTCTCATATTGTGAAAAATTCCAATGGTATTCCGGCTGCAGCGTTTGATATGCTCAGTGACTCGTCCAAGGAGCGGGTTGTATCAAAACGTCATGTTCGAGAAATGACGCATGCTGCCGGAATAAAATACACCAGTTTTACGCCTTATCTTGTGGTGGTTGGGGCCTGTATTGTGGGTATGCGTTATTTGGCTATCGGTATGGGAGATACAGCCTTGTATATTATGGCCGGTATGAGTGCTGCGTTGTTTATGGCTCTGAGGTTTTCACTATTTAAAGGTGCTCCTGCAAATTAATGGTTGCCGGTACTCATTTTGTCTTTTCTGCTGTCCTGTACCTGGGTGGGGCGGCTTCTCTTAATTATGACACTGATTTGATCAGTTTTGCTGTTGCTGTACTTGCCTCACTGGGTCCTGATATTGATCTGCCGACTTCCAAGCCTGGCCGGATCTTCTTCTGGCTGTCCACTCACCTTGAAAAACGCTTTGGTCACCGGACTATTACTCATTCTTATATTGGGATGTTGATAGTTATTTTACTGGCTTCGCCACTTTGGTTTTATAAACCGATGTATTTCTGGGCGGTTATAGGTGGTTACTGGTCTCATATTTTTATTGATATGCTGAATATTCGGGGGGTGGATCTCTACTGGCCGTCACAAGTTAGAGTAGTGATGCCTGCCAAGCGGAAATACCGGATTGAGGTAGGCAGTAAGGCTGAAATGGTGTTGATGGCGGGTTTGTTTGCGGTGGCTATTGCTTTGTATCCGATATCATCAGTGGGTTTTAAAGGTGGCTTGCAGTCATTGTTGCAGAATTTTGATATTGCTTATGATGATTTTATGAAGCAGGGTGGTAGTCATTGGTACCGGTTGGAGTTAAAGGCCATTGATAACCTGACTTTGCAGGAAATTGAGTGTGAATGTGAGGTTCTTGGGAGTTGGAAGAATGGGTTGATTGTTATGTATGAGGGTATGCCACGGGCGGTGGGGATGAGTCAGGCTGAACATAATCTTTATCCACGGGAAGCCAGGTTGCTGGAAGGGGAGGAGCTGAAGGTGATTTCTCAGAAGGTGGATATGTCCGGGCATTCGTTACGGTGGTTGTTGTCTCAGGTAGATAAGAGTAAGACTTATTATTTGTCGGGGCAGTTGATGGTGGCTGAGTCTTTGCGTCAGGTGCAGGATATTGATTTGTATAGTCCAGTTAGATTTAGTGGGAATGTGCTGAAATTGCATTATGCTCGGGAAGTTGAGTTAGGGCGGTATCTAGATTTGAAGGCTTCTGAGGGGGAGGTGTTTATTCAGTATTGGTTGAGGGTAGGGGATAGTGGGCCTGTTGTGGTTAGTGGGGTGATTGAGGATAGGGAGGTTTTACCTGAGTTATTGATGCGGAATTTGTGATGACAATATTACAATATTATTTAAGAATGATATTTATATATTTTTTAACTCTTAATCTTTTCACATTTAGCCTTTTTTCCATTAATTTAATGTATTCCTCAGATTCATCACAAAGAATTGCAGTGATACCAAGAGGAGAACAAAGTGCGCCAGTTGTTCCAGATCCTGCCATCAAATCTAAAACTGAATCTCCAGGAGTAGTTGTCATCCTTAAAAGAGGCTCATATACTGAGATTGGTTTTTGAGATGGATGTCCTGTTTGTTCTTTTTTTCCTATAAAGCCAATATTAAGTGCTGCTTCAATCACACTCGGAGGGCCAGGCATATATCTTAATTTTCCTTTTTCTTTTAATATCAATTGTTTATCAGTTAAGAAATGCTCTGGATACAGTGTTGAGTCAGAAGAGGATAAATGTAGGCATGTTTGTTGTGCTGAGCGCCATCCTCGAATAACAGATGGATTGTTTTTATAATACCAGGTAAGCCAGCATGTATATTCAAGAGGTTTTGGAATTTTATCAATAAAATTTGCAACAATTTCAGGGAATCCCCACAAGTAAACATGTTTTGCTATTGTTGAATTTAGCATCAGAATATTGCATATAAATTTAACATAATCATCCCTAACCCCGCCTATACCTTTATTGTACCAAGGATCTAGCATTGAAACTGAAAATTTCAATTCCAAAATATGAATTAGCTTAAGAGCATCTGAGATTTCCATTGGAGGAAGAATAGCAATATTATTTGATGCTATAGATGTTTGAATTGCATCAGTTACTTTGTTTATGGCATTTTTTTTAATAAGCATAAGTTCTTGTGATTTTAATAACGTGAAATAACTTGCTCTTCCAAAAGCCACTCAATATCTTTTTCGAAGTCAACGAGTTGTATTTCAATTGACTGTGCTTGCTGACAAACTAGACTGCCAAGATCTGAGC
>JALSUJ010000314.1 GCA_027071355.1 Gammaproteobacteria bacterium
GATATACGCTCACATTTTCCGTGCGAAAATGCCTTGAACTGGCACAAAATCTAAACACGCTGAGCAGTTACATTATTTTTTATTATTACAGGGACATCCCATTGCAATACCCGTTGCTGGTTAAAACCATCATTTTCTTTAGTCTGTTATTTCCTTTTTGCGTCTATTCTGAATCATCAGCGAAAAATGATTATACTGAGTTGAGTCTGCAGGAATTAATGTCACTGGAGATTTTTAGTGCGGCTTCCATGCTGCCCACAGAGATGAAAAAAGCCCCGGGAACAGTGTATAGTTTTGATCGTGAAGATTTTCTCCGCCTGGGTGTCAGAACTATTAATGATTTGCTGGAATATGTACCGGGTCTGCAGTTAAATCAATATAAAAAACGCCATCGCTCAATCTGGTCTCGCGGAGTGATCAATCGCTTTAATAATAAAATGAAACTGCTGGTGGACGGGGTGCCGATTCAGCATGTTTATTATGGTGATTTCTCTGGCGGAGATAATCTGCCCCTGGACAAAGTAGATAAAGTTGAAGTCATTGTCGGCCCCGCTTCATCCCTGTACGGCGCTAATGCCTTTGCCGGGGTTATTTCGGTCACCACCCGTGCGTTTACTGCTGAGGCACAGAAACCCTATATGGAAACCACTCTGGACGTGGGTGATAATAGCCGTGCCGGTGCCAATGTCTTTTATAATAGCCAGAAGTTGCAGGGTTTTGTCAGTTATCTTGATCAGGATGCACCTTTTAGAAAAAATAGAACCAGTTTTATTGGCGATAAAGTCAGTCAGCCGCTGGATGAAAAGTATAAAAATTTATACATTAAGGCTCAGCTACTGGAAGGTCTGCAATGGTCATTCAATTATCAGTCTAATGATACTCCTTTTCTTTTTGCTCCTGGACAGTTAAATATTGATACCGATGCCAAAAATTATAATACCTCTCTACATTATAAAACCGGTGATCTGGAGCAGGGTAAATGGGATATTCTGGGATATTACACAGATGATCAGGCCAAAGAAGCAGAATATGAACAGAATAGTGGGAGACTGGCCTATAAAGAACAGCGAGATTCGCTTTATTATGGCATAAAAGCCACCTGGTTTAAAAAACTGTTTATGGACCATACCCTGTCCATTGGTACTGAATGGCAACATGATGAAGCTAAAAATATGGATAATGCGCGTTACTGGGATCATACCACGGGTTTTCTGACTCCTGCACAATCAGGCTCCTTACTCACCAATCCAGATGAAAAAAATGATGACTATGCATTATTTGTTCAGGATGTCTGGACTTTGACTCATGATCTGACCATGACAGTAGGTGGTCGTTACGATGCCTTTGATGCCTTTGATAATGATACCAATTTTCGTTTTGCTCTGGTGTATACCCCAACGGAACAACAGACCTTAAAAATGCTCTGGGGTTCCAGTGTTAGAAAGCCGACTTATCGGGAGTATCTAAAAGTTCTGGAAAATACTACCTTTGTACAACCTGGGCTTGATACGGAACAGATGGAAACCTTTGAACTGGGTTATGCCTATCAATGGGAAAATGCCAATATTTCCGTTACTGCTTTTTATAATGAGTTTGAAGATTTTATTAAAGAAGCGCCCACAGCGGATGGTAATGATGAATATTTTGTTAATGACCCCTATACCTGGAGGATGCATGGTGTTGAATTGTTATCAGAATATCGTCCATTTTCCAGGGTATTTGTAAGGGCCAGCCTTGGCTGGCTCCAGGCAAAGAATCGACAATATAATGATATTCCCTATCTCGCTGAATGGAATGCCTCCCTGTTTGCTGATTACCAGTGGTATCATTCTCATTTTGTAGGTATCTCCACTTTTTACAATAGCAGTAAAGAAGATACCAATGACGCTAAATATCTGCATGATGAGCCAGATAGCTTTGTAAGCGTTAATTTGAATGCCCATGGTGACTTATTTGAACATATCTCCTATCAGCTTGGGGTAAAAAATATCAGCAATGAAAAAATATATGATCCTGCCGGTGATTTTTCTAAAGGCTATAACACCCAGCGTAGCGAAAGGGAAGTCTGGGGTAAATTGACATATCGTTATCAGTTTTAGGGAATATTCGAGTTGTTGTTTAAATACTTTCCCTTTCCATACCTATTGCAAAATGCGCAAAATGTAAGCCTGAACAGACTGTTTGGCAAGTTCATGCTGGTCAGTGTATTATTGTGCCTGACCATCAATGCTTATTCAGAGCATCTGCTAGACAGTGAGCGACAGTTAAAAGTCAAAGCGGCATTTGTAATCAACCTGGTACGTTTTAGCCAATGGCGTTCTAAAAATAAAGTTCAGAAAAGAAAGACTATTGATTTATGTCTTTATCAATATAATTTACTGCATAATAGTCTGGATAGCATTGTTGGCAAAAAAATAAAATACCGGGAAATTCGCTCAAAAATCATTAAAACATTTAGAATACCAGAACAATGCGATATTATCTTAATACCGCCAATGGCTCTAAAAGAATTTCTGGAATTTAACACCACTGAAAATCTGCAAAATAGTATAACGATTACAGATTTAAGTCAGAATTCCCCGATTATTAACAGTCTGGAGAATAAAATAATTTTTCGTTTAATTCGTGAAAATTCACGACTAAGTTTTGAAGTTAATAAAACAGCAGCCGATAAACTGAACATTGGTATTGGTTCAGAGCTTATGAAGCTTGGTAAAATTGTCAGTGAACCAGACAGGAATCATCCATGAAGCTTTTTCAGAAGCAGCATACGATCAAAAAGAAACTGTCACTTATGACCATGCTGACATCCAGTATTGCTATTGCTCTGGGGTGTCTGATTTTTGTCGCTACAGAAATTTATTTTAATGGCCAGGGCATGATCCGGCATCACGCGGTGCTGGCTGAAAGTATTGGCATGAATATTCGTTCAGCCATCCTGTTTAAAGATAAAAACTATATCAACAAGGCGCTAACCGCCTTTAAAATTAATCCCAATGTTGATGCGGCATATGTTTACAATAACAATAATGTACTGCTGGCAAAATATTATATTAATGAAAATCAGCATGATTATATTCAGCTCAGTGATGTGGATTTACAGTTGCAACAACGTCCGGGTGAGAAATATACGGTAGCTTTTAAACATAATCATCTGGTCATTAAACATCAGATAGTATTTGATCATGAAGTGATTGGTAAAATTGTATTACAGATATCCTTAAATAAATTTTATCAGCATCTATTCTGGGTGGTATTTGTTGCTCTGATTGTATTTCTTGTGATTAATTTATTCACTTATATTATCTGGCAATATCTGCAAAAAAGCATTACCGGACCAATTGATAATGTTATTGATGTCAGTACCCGTGTTTCCAATGAAGAAGATTATTCTCTGAGGGTTAAAGTAGAAGGTCATGATGAACTGGCAAAACTGGGGCTGTGTTTTAATGAAATGCTGGCACAGATACAATTAAGAGATATTGAATTAACGGAATATCGAGAACATCTGGAAGCTCTGGTGGAGGAACGTACCCGGCAGGCAGAAGATGCCAGTAAGGCAAAAAGCCAGTTTCTGGCAACTATGAGTCATGAAATTCGTACCCCGATGAATGCTGTTATTGGTATGACAGAATTACTATTAAACAGTGAACTGGAGACTAAACAAAAGCGTTATGCAAAAATGATTTTAAACTCCAGTACGCTGTTATTAAATATTATTAACGATATTCTGGATTTTTCTAAAATTGAAGCCCATAAGCTGGAACTGGAAGAAATTATTTTCCAACCTAATCAGGTGTTGATGGATGTTAAGGAAACGTTCTCAAACCAGGCAGCGCGAAAAGATCTGCAACTGGAACTATGCCTGATTTCATCTACCGCTGGCTATCTTATCGGAGATCCTTTTCGGTTAAAACAGATCCTTAATAATCTGGTATCTAATGCCATTAAATTTACTGAACACGGTAAGATAATTATCAGTCTGGAACTCCTCAAAGAAACTGAGCATGTGGTCAGTTTCTGTTTCTCAGTTGAAGATACTGGAATGGGAATTAGGGAAGAAGTACTGGGAGAACTGTTTTCGGTCTTTCATCAGGCGGATAATTCCATTACCCGGGAATTTGGTGGAACCGGCCTGGGACTGGCTATTTCTCAGAATCTTACCTGCTTAATGGGAGGCGAAATTAAAGTAGTCAGTACGGAGGGACAGGGTAGTCGCTTCTTCTTTAATTTAAATTTTAAGAAAGTAACCCCGGAAGAACTGATTAAAAATGCCAAACTTCAGGAATTATCTCAGGAGGTCTATTCCAGTGAAGCTCTGAATAATAGTGATTATAGCATTTTGCTGACGGACGATGATCCGGTCAACCTTGAAGTGATCAGCAGTATCCTTGAAAGTATGGATTTTAAAGTTGAGCTTGCCAGTAATGGTCATGAGGCACTGGAACGGGTAAAAGAACTGGGAAATCAGTATTTTGATCTGATTTTAATGGATATTCAGATGCCGGGTATGGATGGTTATAGTACCGCACGGCAACTGAGAAATAATGGTTATCGTTTACCCATTATTGCACTTAGTGCCCATGTTTATTCTGATGCCAGTTCAGCAGCACTGGAAGCTGGTATGGATGATTATCTCAGTAAGCCGGTGCAGATGGAAACCTTAAATTCCACCTTACAGCGATGGCTGGGTGTCAATTCTCTTATAAAAGAACATATTGATCTGTCAGAGCAGCATGAAGAGATGTTAAATAAGATGAGTATTGAAACAGACCTTGAGTTTGAAGCGGATACTCATGATACTATTGTCAGTCATGATACGGATTATACGACAGAATCTTCAGCATCATCTTTACCTCAGGTGATGGATTCCATGCTGGAAGATGAACATCTGCAGCAAGCTGGTAGTGATGCTTTTAGCCGCTTAAACTGTGTAGCTCTGGATGAGGTGCTGGTTCGCCTGAATAATAATTCCGAGCTGTTGAAAAAACTGCTGGAAAAATATTATGATACTTATCTTGATTTTTTTGTACAGATCGAGCAGGCTTTTGAGCAGCAGCATTATCAGGAGGTTTCTGAGCTGTCCCATAAAATAAAAGGTGCATCCCGTTCTCTGGGTATTAATCAGGTGGGTAATGATGCAGAGCAGCTGGAATTAAGTTTAAAACAGGGTCTTATAAAACCAGAGCTGGATTATCAAAAGTTACTGGCACAATTACGCCAGTCACTTTATGATACTATGCAGGAATTAGCCGCTTTCCTGCATAGCTCATAAACAGCTGGATTGTTAATCTTGAACAGGAGCAAAATTGTGTTATCTACCATGAAATATCTGATTTTTAGCAGTTTAATAGTATTCATCTTTATGAGTCCAAATTGTTTTGCAGCAACTATTAACAGTAATAATGCGACAGTTCCCCTGACTCTGGAAGAATACCAGCAATGTCTGGAACGTACTGAACGTTTTAATCAACAGTCCAAGCAATTACAGGATGAGCGTGAACAGATAGACGCTATGGAACGGCAAATTGAAACAGCCAGACAACAACGGGACGATTTTCGCCAGAAACTGGATTTACATAATAGCCAGTCGGTCAACCAGTATAATCGTCTTAATGGTGAGCTGAATGATCAGCTTAGTGAATTTGAATTAAGAGTGAAAGCCTTTAATCAGGCAGTCAAGGACAGCCGTCAGCAAGCTGAATTACTTAAGCAGGAATGTGAAGGCAGACCCTATCTACAGAAATAAATAAGCTTTACCCAGCAACTCGTAAGGCCTCGTCCTTAAGGTCGAGGATGGCAAGGGGACAACTATGTTCCCAAAAGCCTTGTCTTGTAAGGCGAGGGACTGGGCTTACCCAGATTTTTAAAAAGGATTTTAAATGTCGTTGTCAATTATCTACAGCCGTGCCGGAGGGCTGGATGCGCCACTGGTTACGGTTGAAGTTTTACTCACCAACGGACTGCCGGCCATGAATATTGTCGGTTTGCCGGAAACCGCAGTTAAGGAAAGCAAGGATCGGGTTCGCGGTGCCATTCTTAACAGTCAGTTTGACTTCCCTGTTCGACGCATAACCATTAATCTGGCTCCAGCAGATTTACCTAAAGAAGGCGGCCGTTTTGATCTGGCCATTGCACTGGGTATTCTGTTTTCCTCTGAGCAACTGGATATTAATAAAAACCATCAGCAGGAATTGCTGGAACGATTTGAATTTGTTGGAGAACTGGCTTTAAGCGGTGAACTGCGTCCGTTAAAAGGCATACTGCCTATTGCCCGGCAGGCAAAAAAACAGCAGCGAAGCTTAATTGTTCCGGTGCAAAATGGTTCTGAAGCCGCATTAATTAAAGATCTGGAGGTTTATACAGCAAATAATCTCCTGGATGTCTGTGCTTTTCTAAAGGGTGATAAAAAATTGCCAGAAGCACAAATAAAATCGCTCACCCAGGAGCGCTATTATAGCGCCTGTTTATCCGATATCAGAGGCCAGCAAAATGCCAAGCGGGCGCTGGAAATAGCCGCTGCCGGTCAGCATAGCCTGCTGATGAAAGGGCCGCCCGGCAGCGGTAAAACCATGCTCGCCAGCCGCTTAATTACGATTTTACCGGACCTGGATGACAGTGAGGCAGAAGAGGTGGCGGCCCTGCGTTCAATCTGTGGTGAGCCGGTCAGTGATGCTAACTGGTATTCAAGAGGATTTCGCTCACCCCATCATACGGCTTCCGGAGTGGCACTGGTGGGCGGCGGCAGTTATCCCAGACCTGGAGAAATCAGTCTGGCTCATCACGGGGTGCTGTTTCTGGATGAGCTGCCGGAGTTCAGCCGCCAGGTTCTGGAAGTACTAAGAGAACCCCTGGAGTCAGGAAAAATATCCATTTCAAGAGCTGCCAGACAACTGACCTTTCCAGCCTCCTTTCAGCTCATTGCCGCTATGAATCCCTGCCCCTGTGGTTATTATGGAGATACTCAGAATAACTGTCGTTGTACCGATGCTAATATAGAGCGTTATCAAAGTAAACTTTCCGGCCCGTTACTGGACAGAATTGATATGCACATAGAAGTACCGGCAATTTCACATCAGGAATTACAGGCCCGAAGTGATGAACTGGAAACCAGTGAACAGGTCAAACAGCGCGTCGTCCAGGCGCATAAAAGACAGAAACAACGCCGGGGACATTGTAATGCCCATCTAACGAATCGGGAAATAGAAGATGATTGTCAACTATCACCAGAAGATCAGCAGATCCTGCAAAAAAGTATGTCCAAAATGAAACTCTCAGCCAGAGCTTATCATCGTATTCTAAAACTATCCCGCACTATAGCCGACCTGGATAGTAGTGAACAGATTCAATTGCAGCATTTAACGGAAGCGATTGGTTACAGGATGAGGTAGAGAAAGCGTTGAGCGCTGAGCGTTGAGCGTTCAGCAAGAGCCAGAGCAGAAGAGCGGATACATTGATATCAGACTCTATTCTCTTATCTTTTGCTTTTGCTCTTTCTGAACGCTCAGCGCTGCTCTTCTACAAACAATTCCGAATCAGCGTTTCCTTTTCCTTCTGGGTCAGGACTATTGGATTGGTCTGCATGCTGCTGGGGCTGATGTTTTCTACCAGCTTCGGGATGTGCTGTTCAGTAATGCCATAGTCGGATAACGGTGGCAGATGCATTTGTTGACTCCAGTCGGATAATAGTTCCAGTAAGGCTTGCAGGGCCTGTTCGTCATTCATGTTCGGGTTGTTATTTAATAACCGGCCGGCGTGGGCGTATTTTTTCAGGCCAATATTGTCTATGTCCCGCATACCCATGGCCTGGATATTAATTTTTGTAGCTTCACTTAATACCGTGCCGCAGGCTACGCCATGTGGAATGGGGAAAAAGGCCCCCAGGGGGGAAGCCAGACCATGGACACTGCCTAAACCAGCCTGAGCCAGAGTCATACCGGACAATAAGGCGGCGTAGGCCATCTGGGAGCGGGCATCGGCAATTGCATTGCGGTCTTCATTACTCTGGCTTGCAGCGGACTGGTACCAGAGCAATAAGCTGTTACGCACGGCTTCCAGTCCACTGAGGG
Organism: Gammaproteobacteria bacterium; assembly: GCA_027071355.1. Lineage (GTDB taxonomy): Bacteria > Pseudomonadota > Gammaproteobacteria > GRL18 > GRL18 > JANELJ01. The sequence goes on from JALSUJ010000314.1 coordinate 8,070, forward strand.
CCAGTGCATCGGTAAACGGACTGGCTTTTGTGGACAGATAGGATTCCAGCAACTGAGTTAATGCATCCATGCCATTGGCTGCAATTAAGCTTTTAGGGCAATTGGTTAATAACTCCGGATCAATAATTGCGTAATTGGGGATCAGTTGTTCATCGCGAAAAGATTTTTTATAACCGTCTGCCGCTATATGGCTTAATACTGCATTTTTGGTGGCTTCACTACCCGTCCCGGCAGTCGTTGGCAGGGCAATAAAAGGCACTGCCGGTCCGCAATACGTTTTACCTGCGCCCACTCCCTCCAGATAATCCATAACCGAATCACCGCTGCCCAGCAAACCACTCACTGCTTTGCCGGCATCAAGCGCACTGCCACCGCCAATGGCTGCTACGCATTGAATATTGTGCTGCCGGTAAGTCTTAACTGTCTGATCCACATATTCCGGTGAAGGTTCACCAGAAATAATGCTATGAAAATACTGAATTTTAAGTGTTTCCAGCTCTGCAAGCAGCTGCAGCCATGAACTGGAACCATAAAAAGATTGCTGGCCGGTAATAATTAACACCCGCTGGCCATACAATTGAATTTTACCGGGTAATAGTTTGATCTTACCCGGCCCAAATTCTATACGGGGGAAGAGTGACAGGCTGAAATGAGTGTTTTG
>JALSUJ010000315.1 GCA_027071355.1 Gammaproteobacteria bacterium
ACATTTGCGATATTTTATTAAAGATGTTCCAACCTGGTTGGTACTTTTGCAGCCCATTGGAAAATATGCTGCCTTCACCATGATTATCGGCCTGTTAGGCCTGCTGACTCGGCGTATATTTGTAGCCAGAGTTAAATACATATCATCGCCTTCAGATTATCTATGGCTATTATTATTAATATTTATAGGTCTGACTGGTGTCACTATGCGCTTTATTTTACATACCGATATTATAAGTGTGAAAGAGTTTGCACTGGGTATCTTACGTTTTGACTGGCAAGCTTTACCAATGGACGTACCTCTACTGGTGCATCTGTTCCTGGTTGCAACCTTAATGATATTGTTACCTTTTAGTAAATTATTACATATCCCAGGACTATTTTTTGCTCCATCACGTAATCAGGTTGATAACCCGCGTGAACAGAGACATATTGCTCCATGGGCTGCAGAATTAGATGCAGAAAAAAATAAAATGCAACCTAAGTAACATTATTAGGCTTACAGCAAATAGTACTAGCAACCAATAGTCGTTATTAGGAATTTTTTGAGGATTTAGAAAAGTGGCAGACTTTGAGACTCCCAAGTTTAGAGAATACCCAGTAGTTCCACAGATGAAGCCGGATGCAATGGCTGGTGACGGACCCTTTGTTTCCCGTGCGGAATTTGATACTGATCTGGGCTATCCTGGTGAACTTCCAGACAACTGGAAAGAAAAAACTTTGGATAAGATGCAGGACCTGTTAGGTCGGTATCGCTCCTTACAGGTATTTATGGACTCCTGTATTAAATGCGGAGCCTGTACTGATAAATGTCATTATTTTATCGGTACTAATGATCCCAAGAATATGCCGGTGGCCAGACAGGACTTAATGCGCAAGGTTTACCGCCGCTATTTTACTTTTGCCGGTAAATACTTCCCAGGTCTTGTTGGAGCCGTTGATTTAACAGAAGACGTTCTGAAAGAATGGTACAACTATTACCACCAGTGTTCTGAGTGTCGTCGTTGTTCAGTATTCTGTCCAATGGGTATTGATACCGCAGAAGTGACCATGGCTGCCCGTGAAATTCTGGCAAATGTAGGTTATGCGCAGAAATATTCCAATCAGATCATTCAAAAAGTTTATAAAATTGGTAATAACCTGGGCTTACCCGGACCTGCGCTGAAAGGTATTCTGGAAGATCTAGAAGAAGAAGTTGAAGAAGATACCGGTTTGCCTGTTAAATACCATATGGATAAAGAGGGTGTTGAAGCCCTGTTAATGACACCTTCTGCTGACTTCTTTGCTGAGCCGCATATTGATGGTTTAATTGGTTATGGTAAGGTGCTGCATGAATTAGGCATTACCTGGACCGTCAGCTCTGTAGCTTCAGAAGCTGCTAACTTTGGTCTGTTTATTGGTAGTTACGACAATATCCAGCGGGTATCCATGCGTATCCGTGAAGAAGCTATTAAACTTAAGGTTAAACGTATTATTTTCGGAGAGTGTGGTCATGCCTGGCGCGTGGCATACAGCTTCCTGAATACTCTGGCAGGACCTTTTGATTTTCTGGACCAGAATTATCCCGTTCCGCAACACATTCTTGAAGTGACTTATGGTGCTATTCAGGAAGGCAAATTGCGCTTGAATAAAGAAGAAAATGATCATTTAACCATGACTTTTCATGATTCCTGTAATGTTGCACGTGCCTCTCGTATGGGTGATAAACCTGGCGGTCAGTTTGATATCCCACGCGCTGTTATTCAAGCGGCCTGTAATAACTATGTAGATATGGATTCAGATACTATTAAAGATGCTACTTTCTGCTGCGGTGGCGGTGGTGGTCTGTTGACCGATGATTTGATGGAGATACGAGTTAAAGGTGCATTACCAAGAATGGAGGCCCTCAAACAGGTAACAGAAGAAAGTGGTGTGACTAATATTGCGGCTATCTGTGCCATCTGTAAGAGTCAGTTTACCAAAACGCTCCCATACTATGGTTTTGAAATGGACGCAATTATGAGTGTGCATCAACTGGTAAGTGAAGCTATCGTAATGACCGGTAGTGAGCAAGAGAAAGAATTAGACGGTGTTGAGGATGAAGAAGACGCTAAAGAAGCTGAAGAGTAACTTGGCGGCTGATTCAACTTAAACTGAATTATTACTATTTTAAAATAGATTATAGCAATTAATTTTTGCCCAAATATAGCTTGATAGGAGAAAGATAAATGTCAACTGCTGATACAGCTCCGAATGCAGAACACCTAACCTTTACGCGTTATAAAGATACGCGGTTAGAACATACTGATAAACAAGAGTGGGATTCCTGGACTGACAATATTTTTCAGGCTGGTTGGTCACACAAATGTCCTACCTATATTAATAGAACGCCTCCTTGTCAAGGCAGCTGTCCAGCAGGTGAAGATATTCGTGGCTGGTTAGATATTGTTCGGGGTATGGAAAAACCTGCTTTTGAAGGCATGACCATGCAGGAATACGCATTCCAGCGTTCAACCGATGCTAACCCCTTTCCTTCTGTTATGGGTCGAGTCTGTCCTGCACCCTGTGAAGATGGCTGTAACCGTAATGAACTGGATGACCATGTAGGTATTAACTCAGTTGAGCAGTTTATTGGTGATCAAGCGCGTGAAAATGGTTTCAAATTTAAAGTAGCAGATACTGAGACAGGTAAGAAAGTTGCTGTTATTGGTGGCGGACCTGCTGGACTGGCTGCTGCCTATCAACTGCGTCGCTTAGGTCATAGTTGTACTGTGTTTGATGATCATGCAGAGCTGGGCGGTATGATGATGTATGGTATTCCAGGTTATCGTGTACCTCGTGAAGTATTACATCATGAAATGAATCGTATTGTTGAAATGGGCGTTGACGTTAAATTAAATACTCGTGTTGGTACTGACGTAACGGTTGAAGACCTGGAAAAAGACTACGATGCCATTTTATGGGCAATCGGCTGTAAAGAAGGTCGTGGACTGCCTGTAGAAGGTTTTGATGAAGCACCTAACTGTATTAGCGGTGTTGCTTTCCTGGAAGCATTTAATGACGGACGTCTTAAATTGGCTTCTGATAAAGTGGTTTGTATCGGTGGTGGTGATACCTCTATTGACGTGGCATCTGTTGCTCGTCGTCTGGGTAAAATTTCCAATGTTGCAGAAAAAGATTTACCAGAAAATGTCATTCTTGGTCATACCGCACATGATGTGGCGGATAGCGCAAATAAAGAAGGTGCTGAGGTTACCCTGTTATCACGTTCTTCAATTGAAAATATGCCTGCAGCACAGCACGAAATTGATGATGCTCTGCGTGAGGGTGTAAGCATTATCGGCTGTGTCAGCCCTATTAAGGTTATCCTTGATGACAATGGACGTGCTACTGCACTTCGTGTCATCAAGCTGGAAGATGATGGCAAGACTCCTATTGAAGGTTCTGAATACGATATTGAAGCTACTCTGATTGTTTCAGCTATTGGTCAGAAAGGTGATATGACCGGTATTGAAGACATGGATAATGGTAATGGCTTCATTGATGGTGATGCTCATTATCAGGTTAAGGGCAAGCCTGGTCATTTTCTGGCTGGTGATATTGTACGTCCACATCTATTGACTACAGCAATTGGTCAGGCAGCTATTGCAGTTGAAACTATTGACCATTACCTGTGTCATCAAGATGAAGACCTTAAGAAACGTCCAAAGGTTGATAAGCACTATTTCAAACTTGAGAAGAAGCTTGAAGAAGTTGGTCTGTCTCCTGAACCTGCACCTGTGCATGGTCATGAAAGTGTTCGTGGTACATCTGAAGAAGATTTTGCCATTCACAACTATGAAGACCGTTCTTCTAATGACATTATTAGTCATGACAAACTGTTTCTGGGGCATTTTGAATATGAACCACGTCATAAGCGTAAGACTATTGATGTTAGTTCTGAAGAGGTTCTGGGACATTTTGCAGAGCGTCTGGTACCTTTATCTGATGATGAAATTGTCGCAGAAGCTGGTCGCTGTATGAGTTGTGGTATGTGTTTTGAGTGTGATAACTGTGTTATCTACTGCCCTCAGGATGCTGTTAAGAAAACACCTAAGAGCCGGGCTACTACAGGTCGTTACGTTTATACTGACTACGATCGTTGTATTGGTTGCCATATCTGTAAGGATGTGTGCCCTACAGGCTACATTGATATGGGTCTGGGTGAATAATCAGGAGAATGAATGTGTGGTTGCAACTAAACATTAATTTTAGTTTTAGCTCCCTGCTTAAGGGGAGCATGCACAAATTACCACTCAGTATTGCGGGGCTGGCGTTAATGGTCAGCTTCACTACCGTTAATGCAGAGGTCGAAAAGGATGAACTGGGTCCGAGAATTGAAATTCCTGATTCCAGTGGTAAAAGCTGCGTATTACCTGAAGATGAAATTCGTCAAAGACATCCTGATTTGCTGAAACATGATCGTATTTTGACACTTCGTGAAGGTATACGAGAAAAAGCTGATGGAAATAAGCTTGATGGTAGTTTGAAGCAATGTATTAACTGTCATGCTATTAAAGATGATAATAATAACTATGTTCGCATTGATAATGACAAACATTTTTGTGTTTCCTGTCATAAATATGCTGCAGTAACCATTGACTGTTTCCAATGTCATAGAGACATTCCTGAAGGCAGTAGTAATTTTCATGCACTATCAGGTCATAAAAATACTGACTTCACGTCCATAACTCCAGGTAGTTATGGTGTGACTGTCCAAGATATGGCTAATATTGCCCCTGAGGTTAGTTCAGATGACAAGTAAAATCGAAAAAGAAGATTTATCCCGTCGTAACTTTATCTTTGGTTCGATTGCTGCAGCGGGATTGACCGTTGCTCCAGGCGTTATGCTTTATCAAACCGCAAATGCTCGAGACTTGAGCAAACCAGCCAGTTCCAAAGTTCGTTGGGGTATGTTAATTGATACCGCCAGAGATGTTGACTGGAACAAATGTGTTGAAGCCTGTGTTAAAGAACATGGTCTTGGTAACGAAGAGCATTCCAGAGTTGACCAAAGAACTCAATATATTCGTGTAGTTGAGGTAAAAAATAAATCAACTGGTTACAGCATGTCACTGCCGGTTATGTGCCAGCACTGTGAACAGCCACCCTGTGTTGATGTTTGCCCAACGGGTGCATCTATGAAGCGTGAAGATGGTATTGTTCTGGTGGACAGACACCGTTGTATCGGCTGCCGCTATTGTATGATGGCTTGTCCTTATAAAGCACGTTCTTTTGTTCACGAAGTTTTAACCAACCAGGACGAAACAACTCCTCGTGGTAAAGGCTGTGTTGAATCCTGTAATATGTGTGTGAATCGTGTGGATAATGGTCAGTTACCCGCTTGTGTTGAAGCCAGTGAGGGTGCTATTGTTTTCGGTGATCTGAATGATCCCGAAAGTGAAATTTCCAGATTACTTGCCAAACATGGTAGTAAGCAGATTCGTGCAGACTTGAAATTGAACCCAGGTGTTCACTATCAAGGAATATAACTTATTTTTAATGAGTATTAATTTACCTGGTGTAACGAGACGATAAAATGAAAAAATTACACTTTCTAGAAGTAGAAGGGAATAGCAAAGGATTTTATACCTTAATTGGTTCTTTTGGCCTAATTTCTCTGATTGGCGTACTTGCAGCTTATTATATGGAACATCATGGTCACTATGTTACTGGAATGAGTAACCAGGTGGTCTGGGGAACACCGCATGTGTTTGCAATCTTCCTGATTGTTGCTGCATCGGGTGCTCTAAATGTAGCTTCTATATCCTCAGTATTTGCTAAAACCGCTTATAAGCCTCTGGCTCGTTTATCGGGTATGCTCGCTATGGCATTGTTGGCAGGTGGATTAGTTGTGCTGTTGCTTGATCTGGGTCGTCCTGACCGCTTAATTGTAGCCATGACCAAGTTTAACTTTGTATCAATTTTTACCTGGAATATTTTTCTCTATACTGGTTTTATGGGTATAGTCGCGGTTTATTTATGGACCATGATGGATCGCCCCTATAATAACCTGACCAAAAAAGCGGGTATGGGTGCTTTTATCTGGCGTCTGGTTCTGACCACTGGTACTGGTTCTATCTTTGGTTTTCTGATTTCTCGTGAAGCTTATGATACAGCTTTACTGGCACCCATGTTTATTATCATGTCATTTTCATTCGGTCTGGCTTTCTTTATGCTGGTTTTAATGGCTTCTTATAAGTATACGGATCGTCCTCTGGGTGATTATATTATTAATCGCTTGAAGAATTTACTGGGTGTTTTTGTTGCCGCTGTTATGTACTTTGTTATTGTTTACCATATTACCAATTTATATTCTGCGGATCATCGAGGTGTAAGCGCCTTTATACTGGCTGATGGCGGTATTTATACCTTCCTGTTCTGGGTGGTTCAAATAGGTCTCGGTACTTTATTGCCCCTGCTACTGCTATACGGTCCAACAGGTAAAAATCGTACTATGATTGGTTTAGCTTCAGCGTTAATTATTATAGGTGGTTTAGCTCAGTTATATATTATTATTATCGGCGGCCAGGCTTATCCAATGGTGATGTTTCCCGGTATGGAAGTGAGTTCCTCTTTCTATGATGGAGTAGTTGCTTCTTATACGCCTTCATTACCTGAAGTATTATTGGGTCTTGGTGGTGTTGGTGTGACGTTACTTCTGGTTACAATTTCTGTTGCAGCTCTTAAGTTTCTTCCTGTAAGTCTGGCAGATGACGTTGCTAACCCACACGCAAAATAAAAAGCTTGAGTCAATTATAATCTAAGTTATATAAAAAGCCGGCTTTATGCCGGCTTTTTTTGAGCGAATGAATTTAATAAAATCTTAAACCTGGAAATATCAGGTATCAGCCCACATTTGTACCAGTTTTATATAAGTCACATCAACCCCCTGTGTTTCTTCTGCCAGTGGTTTTTCTTTTAACAGTTTTTCCCGTGCCTGCCATAATTCATAAAGGACCTCACGTTTATTCGCATCCTGAATCATACTCTGAGCCCAGGTGACACAGACCAGCCTCTCACCATCCGTTACCTCGTCAACATAATGCCAGCTGGTAGAAGGATAGACGATGGCACTGCCTGCTTTTAAACGAGCGCGATGTTCACCATATTTAGTCACAATAACCAGATCACCCCCTATATATTCGTCGGGTTCATTTAAGAAAATGGTAGTAGATACATCGGTACGATACATATTGGGGATCTGTCCCATAATTGGATTATCAATATGACCACCATAGCCCATGCCCTTGCGATAACGGGCCAGAAATGGGGCACCGATTTTTTTCATCATGACGGCAGCTTTATAAGTCTCATTGTTAATCAGGCTGCCCATTAAAATATTATTCAGTGACTGCATTTGCGGTGAATTATCCTGAATTAATTCTTCATTATTCTTAACCTGCTGGGCAACATCACCGGCAGAAATTTTGCCATTAACAAAATTGGCCTGTTTTAATACAGCCTGAATGGATTTAAGCTGCTGTGGATTGATAACATCAGGGATCTCAAGTAACATAAATTAACTCCAGTAAAATCAAATCTGTGGACAATTATTCCGGCATAACGGTTACTTGAAGTTTACGAAATTATCCCCATATAGACTATACATTTTTTACTTTTCTGGTTTCTTTATTGATATGAGGCAACATAATGATCAGGGTTTTGAATATAGTTATTGATGGTAATATGTACTCCGTCAATGTTGAAGAGGAAATGCTAACGTCGGCTGAAAGCCTGTTTGGTAAAATGGATCAGGATATGGATCAGGGTTGGACACTGGGGCGAGATTTTGTTGAAAACCCGAATATAACAGAACGTTGTCAGATCGTAGGTGATAAGCTTTTAACCGCTATTGAAGATGAAAATGAACAGATGAAAAGTATGATGGCTGGTTATATTCTCTCAAGAGTCCCTGATATTATGACTATTTACATTGACAATACCGGTGAAATTCAGGAAACACAGATTGAACTGGCACCTTCTGCCTAACAGGAATAATGGAATATGAGAATTAAGTCCAAATGGGGTAAAAATAAAAAGGAGCGTACGGTAGAAGATAATGCCAGTGCTGCTGCTTTTATTGCCTGGCGTATTGCTCAGGATGCATTGCTTAACCTTGAAAATGAGGATTATCAGACTGATACCCTGAAGCAAAGAATGGATGTAGTGGTTGAATTTGTAATTTATCTCGCCCATCTTGCTGATCGAATCACCTATGAACGAATGTCTTCTGAAGAACGTGAAGCTTTCGTTGTCTCTATGGTCAAACACCTGGCCAGGAATGTTCAGTCCAGTATGGAGGACATTGACGGTGTAAAGGACTATAAGGAAGACTTTATAAATCTGGTCAATGAAAGAATGTCTGATTACGCTGAGATGCCTTTTGAAGATGGTGAACCGAGTTTTAGTATGCGCCGCTATCTGGGTACTCGTGTCCAGGAAGCTATGGGTGAGCGTCATAATAAATGGATTGAAACCCAGGTACTGGAAATAAATGCACCGGAAGCCGCTAAACATCTTAAAAAAGCTATTGATGACTTATATAAACCTGCTTTTAATGGATAATACCGTATGCGTATTCCGGCGAACGTGAACACCTATTCCGGCCCAACGTGAACACTGATTCTGGTTCAACGTGAACAGTCATTCTGATTTTATTTGAACACCCAAAATTCTAGCGTATCACTCAT
>JALSUJ010000316.1 GCA_027071355.1 Gammaproteobacteria bacterium
CTTGACCCGAATGCGCGTGTTTGTTTGCGTAATCTGCGTAAGCAGGAAAGACGCCGTGCGCTGCTGGATGGGCGGCGTACTACAAGACGTTAAATTAAGGAAGTAGTGGGTAATCAAGGATGATAATGCAACTTTTCAGGGGTGAGCTTACTGGTCAGTGCTACATGATTTGTATTTGCTCCTGAAAATCATGCATAAAAGTAAGAGGCAGTCTTTGTGGCTGCCTTGTTTTTTAAAAATGGAAAAAGGATATATTTATGACAAAAAAACTTATGCTTGCTTCGTTTGGTGTATTGGCCAGTTTCCAGATGTCATCGTCACAGGCTGCATTAAGCTCTTCTGCTTTGCTGGCTTTTGATACGGGTAGTGTTATTTGCAGTTCATCTGGAGGCTGTACGGGTACAACGGGTAGTTATTTTGCCGTTGATACCGATCAGGATGGTTTGTTCACCCCCTATGAGTCAATCGCTATGTCTCCTGGCTCTGATGGTGGCTTGTTGGTAGGTCAGGCACAGATTGCAGGCAATAGCCATAGTGGCTACCCAGATGGTACTGAAATCGCCCCCTTTGATGCGGCGTGGACATTTTTAGGAAATACTGGCATGCATCAAAGCAGTACACCTACTTATATAGTGAGTGATGATGGTTTGGGAAATGTGCAGCTGGATTTTAGTGGCTGGGGTGCGGTCTGGAACGGGATTTCTGCTATCAATTTGGGTGGTGATAGTGTGAATTATGCTTCAGAAACTGGGTTGGCGACGCTGACATGTGTGTCTGATTGCTCTCAAGGTGACCGTTTTACCCTGGATTATGCAGCGCATGTACCTTTAAATGATCCATCGAATTTTGGTGGAATTTACTGGAAAATTCACCTTGAAGGAACGGTTTCAGCTGTGCCTGTGCCCGCAGCTATCTGGTTATTTGGTTCCGGTTTATTGGGGCTGGCAGGCTTTGCCAGAGCACGTAAATTGGGCTGAATCTGATTTGGCAGGTGAAATTTGAGCAGGGTAAACCTGATGTGTTTGCCCTGCTTTTTTATGCGCTGTATTTATTACTGTGTATTATGGTGTTAGTGTCATGGGGTTGAATTAGATGGTTGAATCGTTTGAATGCAAAATAAATCTCAAGCCTATGTGTTTTTAAAGGCAGGCAACTTAGCCGGCGCGAAAAAACTTCTCGAAAAAATCATAAAGAAAGATAAAAACGATCTCGAGTCACTAATGATGCTGGCTTATGTTTATAATCAGCAGTCTGAGCATAATAAATCCATACAATGCTTGCTTAAGGTGACGCGGATAAACCCGAAAAATGATATGGGGTTTTATAATCTGGGTAATGCCTATAAAGCAAAAGGTGAGCTTGATTTAGCGATTGATGCATTTAAAACTGCAGTCAGAATTAAGCCTGGTTTTGATGCCTGTATTAATCTGGGCAATACCTTGACTTCCGTGGCTCGTTATAATGAGGCTATTGAGTATTTGCAGCAGGCAATTTCCATAAAGCCGGATGATGCTACGGCATATTATAATCTTGGACGAGTGTTAAAAAGTGCCGGTTTACTGGAAGATAGTGTCGAAGCCTATAAAAAGGCAGTAGCCTTAAATGATCATTTCTTTGCTGCATATAATAATTTAGGCAATGGGTATTTATCAATAGGTGATACAGATAGTGCAGCGTCCTGTTATAAACGAGCGCTGGAACTGGAACCAGATTCTCTGGATGCCTTAAGTGGCTATTTGCGTATGCTGGATAAAACTCGATCTTTTGATGAAGCACTGAATATTATTAAGCCATATATTGATAAAAAAACGGAGCATGTGGGGCTTTGCGCGACATTTGCTGATTTTTCCCATTATGTGGGCATGGAAGAGCAGGCAATAGAATGGCTGAAAGACCTGGTGGCTTCGCCAAATATAGATGCTGTTGGAAAGTCCCGCTTGTCTTTTTTGCTGGGCAAGTTGCTGGATAAGAAGCAGGAGTATAAGGAGGCATTTGCTTATTATCAGCAGGCAAATGATTTAGTAAAACGGCCGGTTAATTTTAGTAAACTGAAAAGTTATTTTTCGGGCCTGAAAAATGCTTTTGGTCGGGATAAACTGGCGCAATACGCATCTTCTTCAATAGTAGGTACACGGCCGGTGTTTATTGTGGGTATGCCCCGTTCGGGCACCAGTCTGGTTGAACAGATTATTGCCAGTCACCCGGCGGTGTCTGGCGCCGGTGAGCTGGAAACCATCAGTAGCCTGACCCAGGAAGCAGAGCGTATGTCCAGGAAGGGGCAGGCTTATCCGAAAGTTGTTCGGCAACTGGATACATCGGATATGGATTTACTGGCAAAGCAGTATATGCAGCGGCTGGATAAAGTCAGCACCGGGAGCCGCTATATCACCGATAAAATGCCCCATAATTTTTTGCATCTGGGCTTTATTCAAATGCTTTTTCCTGAATGCAAAATTATACACTGCCGGAGAAATCCTCTAGATACCAGCTTGTCCTGTTATTTTCAGGATTTTTCTGGTAACCATCCCTACAGTCATGATC
>JALSUJ010000317.1 GCA_027071355.1 Gammaproteobacteria bacterium
GCATATAGCTGCCAGTAAACCCAAAGGTCTGGATGAATCATCTCTGGATGCTGATGAACTGGCTAAGGAAAAAGAAATCGCGGCTGCTGAAGCGGCTAATAGTGGTAAGCCTGAAAATATTATTGAAAAGATTGTTGAAGGTAAAATTAAACGTTTTATTAAAGACAATACCTTAATGGGACAGGCTTTCGTAAAAGATCCCGATATCACGGTTGAAAAACTGGTTAAAGATGCTGGTGCTACAGTTAATGGCTTTACCCGCCTGGAAGTAGGTGAAGGTATTGAGAAAAAATCAGAAGATTTTGCTTCAGAAGTAATGGCCCAGATTGGCGGCTAATACTTTTCTATCCTTCTTCACAGAAGGGGGTAGCAGGGGGAATATGAACGTATTCCCCTTTTCCTCTTTATTGCAAAGGTGGGAAAAATACGTTGACTAAATTATTATAGATCCCGAAAAAGGAGTAGCCTGTGAGCGTAAAATATCAAAGAATCCTGTTAAAACTCAGTGGTGAGGCATTAATGGGGGAACAGAATTTTGGTATTGATCCGCAGGTTTTGACTTACGTCTCCAAAGAAGTCAAAAATCTTATCGATCAGGGAATACAGGTTGGTATTGTAATTGGCGGAGGCAATATTTTTCGAGGTGTGGGACTAGCTGCTTCGGGCATGGACCGAGTTGCTGGTGACCATATGGGAATGCTGGCAACGGTTATTAATTCTCTTGCTTTGCAGGATGCACTGGAAAAGAATGGCGTACCTGCCAGAGTCATGTCCGCCTTACCGATTCATCAGGTCTGTGAAGACTATATTCGTCGTAAAGCCATTCGTCATCTTGAAAAAGGCCGAGTTGCCATATTTGCAGCCGGAACTGGTAATCCTTTTTTTACTACCGATTCAGCTGCCAGTCTGCGCGGCATTGAAATAGAAGCTGATGTGGTCATAAAAGCCACCAAAGTGGATGGTGTTTATACTGCTGATCCGGTTAAAGACCCCAGTGCTACATTGTATAAGCACCTGAGCTACGATGAAGTACTTGAGAAAAAGTTAAATGTTATGGACGCTACTGCAATTGTTCTGTGTCGGGATCATAAGATGCCGGTACGGGTTTACAATATGAGTAAAGAGGGTGCTCTGCAAAGAGTCATTGAGGGTGCTGACGAAGGAACCCTGGTTGAATAATGAAGGGTTGTGAGTAATTCATGTTCAGTAAAGCATGGTTATGTAAACACGGTTAGATAAAACTATTAAATATAACCCCTGAGTCATTCCTGATTCCATCTGCAGGAGAAGAAAATATGATAAATGAAATAAAAAATGATACCAGCACCCGTATGGGAAAGAGTATAGATTCCCTTAAACAGGATTTAATGAAAATAAGAACGGGGCGTGCGCATACCAGTTTGCTGGATAGTATTAGTGTTGAATATTATGGCAATGAGACGCCATTAAATCAGGTGGCTAATGTATCGGTTCTGGACTCTAGAACTCTGTCCATACAGGTTTGGGAAAAACAGATGATTCCGGTGGTTGAAAAAGCTATCTTAAGTTCTAATCTGGGGCTTAATCCGGCCACTAATAGTGATTTAATTCGAATCCCTCTGCCGCCATTAACAGAAGAAACCCGTAAAGGTCTAATCAAGGTGGTTCGTGGTGAAGGTGAAAATGCTAAAGTAGCCATACGTAATATCCGTCGCGATGCCAATAGCTCCTTAAAAGAGCTGGAAAAAGAAAAAGAAATCTCTGAAGATGAAGAACGTCGTGCTCAGGAAGATGTGCAGAAACTGACCGATAAACATGTCAAGGAAATTGATCAGATACTGGCAGAAAAAGAAAAAGATTTAATGGAAATTTAACATGCCTGAGGATAAGCCCACTGGTTCCAGAGGAAATGACCTGCGCCATGTCTGCATTATTATGGATGGCAATGGTCGTTGGGCAAAAAAACGTTTTATGCCACGTTTTGCTGGTCATAAAGCGGGGCTTAGTACGGTTAGAAAAATTGTCAGCAGTTGTGTAGAACAGGAAATTGAAGCCCTGACTCTGTTTGCCTTCAGCAGTGAAAACTGGCGTCGGCCGCAAAAGGAAGTCGGTCTGCTGATGGAATTGTTTGCCACGGCATTAACTCGAGAAGTGAAGAAACTGCACGAAAATAACGTGCAATTAAGAATTATCGGTGATCTTTCGGCTTTTTCTGAAAAAATTCAAACCCTGATAAATAATGCTATTAATAAAACAGCAGGTAATACCGGTCTGGTTTTGAATATTGCCGCTAATTATGGTGGTCGCTGGGATATTACCCAGGCTGCCCGTAAAATGGCATATGAAGTACAACAGGGTAAACTGGCAGCAGAAGATATTACTGAAGAAAGTATAGAAAATTACCTGTCATTAAAAGATTTACCTGAGCCGGATCTGTTTATTCGTACTGGCGGGGAAAAACGTATCAGTAACTTTGTGCTCTGGCAACTGGCGTATTGTGAACTTTATTTTACGGATATTTTATGGCCGGACTTTAATAAACCACAGTTTCAGGACGCAATTGATTCCTTTCGTTCCAGACAAAGACGTTTTGGTCGCACAGGTGATCAACTTAAAGAAGAATAATAATAAATGCTAAAATTAAGAGTTATTACCGCCCTGGTTTTATTTCCCCTTGCACTGTATGTAATCTTATTTCTGAATAATAGCTCATTTGCTCTGGTTATGGGGATAGTTACTCTGATTGCTGCTTATGAATGGGCTGGTTTTGCAAAATTTCCTTCGGCACTCTCAAAAATGGCTTTTGTCCTTATTGTAGCAACTATTATTTATTCCATCTGGCTGATTAATTTTATACTCTCTGCTCAGGTGATGAATATGGTGTCTGGCGGATTCTGGCTGTTTGCATTGCTGCTTATTTTTGCTTATCCCGCGAGTGCAGGCTGGTGGAAAAATAAAACCCCTATTATTGCTATTATGGGTGTTTTTTTATTAACTCTCACCTGGTATTCACTGATTGCAATTCATTCTATAACTGAATTGCACATTGGGCAGGGAAAAATCACAGGCCCTTATCTGGTCCTGTCAGTAATGATGCTCGTATGGACGGCAGATACGGGTGCCTATTTTTCCGGCAGGCGGTTTGGTAAAAATAAACTGGCGCCGGCTATCAGTCCTGGAAAATCCCGTGAAGGTGTTTATGGCGGACTGCTGCTGGCTATTATTCTGGCTCTAATTTTTACCCTGATAAATCAGGGTGATGTGCGAGATTATATACAAATCATACTGATCACTCTGGTAACCGTGATATTTTCTGTGGTCGGTGATTTAATGGAAAGTATGTTTAAACGACAGGCCAGTCTGAAAGACAGCGGACGTATTTTACCCGGACATGGCGGGATTCTGGATCGTATTGACAGTGTAACCGCTGCCGCACCCATATTTTATATCGCCCTTTCAATGACCTATCTATCAAAGCACCTCTGACTAATATGAGACAGTTATCATGATCAATGTTGCCATTCTGGGAGCCACCGGTTCTATCGGCACCAGTACGCTGGATGTTATTGCCAGACAATCTGAACGTTTTTGTGTCTATGCTCTGACCGCCAATACAAATGTTGAGCGTCTCTACAGCCAATGTGTACAGTTTCTACCGGTTTATGCGATTATGGTGGATCATGACAGTGCTGAACAGCTGGCTCAGAAACTACAGGCCAATACAGATACTCAGGGAATAAAAGTGCTTTCAGGAGCGGCTGCTCTGGATACCATTGCCTCATCTCCTGAAGTGGATTATGTCATGGCTGCTATTGTAGGGGCTGCTGGTTTAAATTCATCCCTGGCTGCAGCACGAACAGGTAAGCGTATTTTACTGGCAAATAAAGAATCACTGGTAATATCCGGTGCCTTGTTTATGCAGGCAATTAAAGAAAATAATGCCGTTTTGCTGCCTATAGACAGTGAACATAATGCTATTTTTCAATCCATGCCCGCCCAGTTAATGAGTAGTAATTCCGCGTCATCAGATCAAATGGGCAGTCTGCATCATTTTGGTGTGGAAAAGATTTTACTGACAGCTTCAGGCGGACCTTTTTTGAACCGCTCTCTGGATGAGTTGTCCAATGTGACACCGGATCAGGCCTGCGCCCATCCAAACTGGGAAATGGGGCGCAAAATCTCGGTAGATTCAGCCACTATGATGAATAAGGGGCTGGAAGTCATTGAAGCCAGCTGGTTATTTAATGCCACCGCTGATGATATTCAGGTTGTTATTCATCCGGAAAGTGTGATTCATTCTATGGTATCCTATAATGATGGCTCGGTACTGGCTCAATTGGGAAATCCCGATATGAGAACACCCATTGCACATGCTATGGCGTGGCCTGAACGAATGACTTCCGGGGTGGCACAACTGGATATTTTTCAGGTGGCACAGCTTAATTTTAAGGCACCGGATTTTGACCGTTTTGTCTGTTTACGTCTGGCTTATGATGCATTACGTCTGGGCGGTACGGCACCGGCTATTCTTAATGCAGCTAATGAAATTGCCGTACAGGCCTTTTTAAATGAAAGCATCGCTTTTACCCAAATTGCGCATATTGTTGAACAGACGATGGAAGCTCTAACGGTGCAGACTGCAGATACTATGAACAGGGTACTTGAAGCTGATCAGCAGGCTCGGGATATTGCCCGGAAGCTGGTCTCAGACAGGTTATAAGATACTTATGTTAGAAAATATATTAAGCGGGAATATAGTCTGTTTATGAATAATCCTGGCATTATTTTACCTGCGTTTATTTTTACTATTGCGTTGCTGGTTGCTATCCATGAATTTGGACATTTCTGGGTGGCTCGTAAACTGGGTGTTAAGGTTCTGCGTTTTTCCATTGGTTTTGGTAAGCCGCTGTTTAAATTTACGGGTAGACAGGATGACACCGAGTATGTCATTGCAGCCATTCCACTGGGCGGCTATGTTAAAATGCTCGATGAACGAGAAGGTGAAGTGCCTGAAGAAGAATTGCATCGGGCATTTAACCGTCAACCGGTACTGTCTCGTTTTGCTATTGTGTTTGCCGGACCATTTATTAATTTTTTATTTGCGATATTTGCGTTCTGGATGATGTTTGTAATTGGCGTACAGGGCGTTAAGCCGATTATGGGGCATCTGGATGAAAGTTCCATAGCCTGGCAGGCGGGTTTGCGTGAAGGTGATAAAATTGTTGCTGTGGCAGGTACACGAACCCCAACTTTAAGTTCTGTTTATGAAGAATTATTACCTGCTTTTCTGAATCGCAGTCGGGTTGATGTACAGCTTGCAGATCAACGAAACATCACTATGAGACTGGATGAAATTCCTGCCGATATTGAACCTTCTCAATTACACAAAATAATCGGTTTAACAATCAAATTACCGGTAGAAAAGGTCATTATCAGTGAGGTAACTCCGGATTCGCCTGCAGCAAAGGCGGGTATGCGGGCAGGTGATCAGGTAATTGCTATTAATGGTCAACCGATAAACCATTGGCGTGAACTGGTAAATGCTGTTATTGACAAGCCGGGTCAGACAATATCGCTCGAAGTTGAACGTCCGGGACTTGCTCAGAATTCTCTGACTTTGGTTATTAAAATTGCTGCTGCACAGCATAATGGTGAAACAATTGGGCGTATTGGTGTTCGTCCAGCGTCTGTTACGCCTTTACCGGATTCCATGTATAGTATGAATCAATATGGAATATTTGCAGCGATCCCAAAAGGAATAGAAAAAACCTGGGATTTATCAGTGCTAACATTAAAAATGTTAGGTAAAATAGTCATTGGTCAGGCTTCCTTAAAAAATATTAGCGGACCGATTACCATTGCTGAAGTAGCAGGACAGTCAGCCCAGATGGGTATAGAAAGCTTTTTGCGTTTTCTGGCAATTGTCAGTTTAAGTCTAGGGGTTATCAATTTATTGCCTATCCCCATGCTGGATGGCGGGCATCTATTGTATTATCTGATAGAGATGGTCAAAGGCTCCCCGGTTTCAGATGCGATACAGGAAGCGGGACTTAAAGTTGGTATTGCTATTTTAATAATGCTGATGAGTGTTGCATTATTTAATGATTTTAACCGATTATTAAATTAACTGCCTTGAGCTGGATTAACGGCCCTGCGCAATAACCGTCTTGAGCGGGCAAAAAGCCCTGAGCTGAATAATAAAATATTTTTCATTTCCACTGGATGCTTATTTTGATATAAATCATCCTGATTAAGGAACTTCAAACATTATGACTGGAACTCACTAAATGAGACGTGTTTTTTTCTCTATTGTTATTTTTGTCAGTATCCTGGCAGTCAGTTTTCCTCTTTGGGCTATTGAACCTTTTACTATTGAAGATATTCAGGTCGATGGACTGCAGCGAATTTCAGCCGGTACGGTGTTTAACTATCTGCCGCTCAAAGTCGGTGATCGAGTTGATGACCGGGCAGTGTCTAAATCTATCCGTGAACTTTATAAAACCGGTTTTTTTAAGGATGTGCGTCTGGAACAGGAAGGCAATCGGCTGATTGTTTTTGTGATTGAACGTCCTGCCATTGCCGATATTAAATTCGACGGTAATAAAGATATTGATACTGAAGAATTAACCAAAGCTTTAAAACAAATTGGATTTGCAGAAGGGCGTGTTTATGATAAATCCATTTTGCAGCGAGTAGTCGAAGAATTAAAACGTCAATATTACGCCCGTGGTAAATACGCTGTACGCATTGATACTGAGGTGACCCCGCTGGAACGTAATCGTGTGGGTATTAAAGTTAATGTTTCCGAAGGTCAGGTGACTATCATTCACAAAATTAATATTGTGGGCAATAAAGCTTTTGATACTGAGACACTACTGGATGAAATGGAGCTGACCACTCCGACATTATTTTCTTTTTATACCAAAACAGATCAATATTCCAAACAGAAACTGGCCGGTGATCTGGAATCTTTGCGTTCATTTTATCTGGACAGGGGATATGTCAACTTTAAAATTGATTCTACCCAGGTGGCTATTACCCCGGATAAAAAACATATTTATATTACTATCAATATAACCGAGGGTGATAAATATACTATTAAAGAAGTTAAACTGGCCGGTGATTTGATTGTTGAACCAAAGGAAATTTTTCCGGTAGTAAAAATTCAAAAGGGCCAGTTTTTTTCCAGAAAAAATATTACTCAAACCTCAGAAGCCATCGTTGATCTTCTGGGTAAGGCCGGTTATGCATTCTCTAATGTTAATCCTATTCCCCAGGTGGATGATAAAACCAAAGAAGTGACACTGACCTTTTTTGTGGATCCAGGTAACCGGGTTTATGTCCGCAGGGTCAATATTATTGGTAATACCAATACGGCAGATGAAGTGATTCGTCGTGAAATGCGTCAGTTTGAAAGCAGCTGGATTTCAACTGCTAATGTGGAGCGTTCTAAAGCCCGATTACAGCGCCTGGGCTTTTTTAAGGAGGTCAGTGTAGAAACACCAGCGGTACCCGGTAGTCCGGATCTGGTGGATGTAACTTATACGGTTGAGGAACAATCCACCGGCAGTATTAATGCCGGTGCCGGCTTCTCCCAGTCTCAGGGGCTGATTTTTAACTTTAGTATTACTCAGGATAATTTTTTGGGTACTGGTAATCGTTATAGTCTGGGGGTTAATACCAGCGATGCCAATACTATCTATAGAATCAGTGTCACCGACCCTTATTTTACTGACGATGGTATTAGTCGCACCTTACGTTTTAACTGGCGTGAAACCGATCTGGCAAAAGAGAATCTATCTAATTACGCGACTGATAACCTTAGTTTTGGAACAGGCTTCGGGGTACCAATTAATGAATTCGACCGCATTGGTTTTGGTATTGACTTTGAAAATACCAAGATAGATTTACCTTCTATTAAAGTAAATGATCAGGGACAGTACTATATGAATACTTCTCTGGATATTCTTGACTTTGTATTTAATGAAGGTGATAGGTTCTCCGTTTTAAGACTCTCGGCTAACTGGTCACATGACAGTCGAAATAAAGCTATCTTTCCAACTCGTGGCGCTTTACAGCGTCTATCAGGCGATATGACTGTGCCTGGTAGTGACAGTCAGTTCTATCATATTAATTACGTACAGCAGCGCTTTTTTCCTTTAACTCGCACGACTACATTAATGCTAAAGGGTAATATTGGCTATGCAGATACTTATGGCGGGGATATGTTCCCACCATTTGAAAAATATTACGCCGGTGGTATGCGGGATATTCGTGGTTACAAGTCCAATACTTTAGGGCCTAAAGATGACCAGTCCAGGACATTTAATAACTTTAATGGTTCTGGAAAGGATGTTGTGCATTATGCCAGCAATGATCCATTAGGCGGCCAGTTTAAACTCATTGGTAATGCTGAGGTTATTTTACCGGTTCCTTTTGTTAAGGATTCCTCGGCCTATCGTTTAAGCGGCTTTATTGATATGGGTAATGTCTTTGCTAATACGGGAGACTTTAAGGTCAGTGAATTGCGTTATACTACAGGTATAGCCGGTGCCTGGATGAGTCCTTTTGGCTTACTGAGAGTCAGTATTGCAGCACCTTTAAATGAAAAAAGTGGCGATGATACTGAAACCTTTCAGTTTTCATTTGGTCAGACTTATTAATATTACTGAATTTGTGTAAAATGGCTGATTATTGGCCAGGGGCTA
>JALSUJ010000318.1 GCA_027071355.1 Gammaproteobacteria bacterium
TTCTACTTTGGCAATATCTGCTTCCACATCCACCCCATGTCCCGGCTGGTCATGAACAATAGAAACATGAATACTCACGCCATGATACAGAATTCTTAACTGTTCCAGTGATTCAGTCTGTTCCAGCATACAGGGAGACATAGTCATATACTGTTTTAAAGTAGCGGCACGATACGCATACATACCAATATGCCGGAACCAGCCATGCTCCTGAAACTGAGAGCTCTGAGGCAGCTTACTGATGGTATGGGCCGTAGTCTCAGTAAAAACATCTCGGGCCCAGGGAATGGCTGCCCGGGAAAAATACAGGGCATTACCTCGGGCATCCATAACCACTTTAACAATATTCGGATCAAACACTTCACTATCCAGTTCCAGTGGTGTTGCTAAAGTAGCCAGTCCGGCCTGCGGATTCTGTTCCAGAGCGGCCGCCACTAATTCTATATGCTGTGGCGACACCAGAGGTTCATCCCCCTGCACATTAACAATAATAGTGTGGTCATCCCATTGCTGCTGCTCAACGACTTCTGCCAGGCGTTCAGTACCTGAACTATGCTCTGCTGAAGTTAAAATAATTTTATCGGTAAATTTTAGCGCAACATCGACAATACGTTGATCATCGGTCGCAATATACACATCTTCTGCCTGACTCTGGCTGGCCCGTTCATAAGTATGCTGAATCATCGGCTTACCGGCAATATCCCGTAATGGCTTACCCGGTAAACGGGATGAAGCATAGCGGGCGGGTATGACAATTTTAAATTTATTATTCATATAGAACGTCCCTACTGGACAAGCTTCCCGCTGTGGCCCTGTGCCATCTGGGTATACAGCTCATTTAAATCAAACTGGGCAGCAAGCACCAGATCCGCCACTTCTCTGGCAACCCCATGTCCGCCCATAGTATCGCTAATATAATCAGCCCTCTGCTTAACAAAAGCATGGGCATCTTTGACCGCAATCGACAGACCGACGGTATCCATTACCGCCAGATCAATCACATCATCCCCCACATAGGCGACCTGCTCATGGTTTAAGGATAATTGAGCCAGCAGCTGCTGATAAGCACTGAGTTTATCACTACAGCCCGGATAGAAATAGCGCACAGCCAGGTCTTTCATTCTCTGAGACAGAGCTGCAGACTGTTTGGCGGTAATAACCGCAACATTAATACCCTGTTGCTGCAGTAACTTAATACCCACTCCATCTTTAACATTAAACTGTTTAAAAAGCTCACCCTCGGGACCATAGTTCATCATACCGTCCGTCAGAACCCCATCAACATCAAAAATGACCAGTTTTATTTTTTTTACTTTCTCAGTCAGTTTGCTCATTAGCACCACCAGCATTACAATTAAGGAGAAAAATTTCAGCATTCAGAAGATAACGGCAGCAGATTGTTAAATCTGGTTTTATTTTTCTGAGTCATTTTATTATTTTAGTTTTTTTGTGATCTGGTTTAATACCAGCCACTTTTTACTACACCAGTGAGGTGCCAGTAAAATATCTTCTGACGCGGTACCGGTTAAACGGTGAAAAATCATAGTTTCCGGTGCCATTTTAACCATATTCACCACCGTATCCACATATTCATCCATACTCAGGGGCTGATAATTACCCTGTTTTAACTGCCTGGCCAGCTGCGTGCCTTTAACAATATGCAGTGGGTGTATTTTAATACCGGCCGGCTGGCTTTCCAGCACCCGGAGCATGCTTATCTGACTATGTTCAGCGGTTTCACCCGGCAGGCCGACAATTAAATGCGTACAAACCTGTAAATCATACTGATGCGCCCGCTTAACAGCATCCTGATATTCAGCAAAGCCATGACCCCGGTTAACTTCCTTAAGAGTAGCATCAAAACTGGACTGCAGTCCTAATTCCAGCCAGATCTCATAGCCCTGCTGCTGATACTGCGCCAGTAATTTTAACACCCCGTCCGGCACACAGTCCGGACGAGTGCCAATAGACAGCCCAATAACATCCGGATGGGACAGGGCCTGGTCATATAAAGCTTTTAAATAATTAATGTCCGCGTAAGTATTGGTATACGCCTGAAAATAGGCCAGATAATGTTTGGCACCGGTACGTTTTAAAATGACCTTACGGCCTGCTTCGATTTGTTCATCGACATTTGGGGGCTTTCTGGCGTTGGGACTGAAAGAAACATTATTACAGAAAGTACAGCCGCCAATGCCTCGGGTACCGTCTCGATTGGGGCAGGTAAATTGCGCATCAATGGCAAGCTTATGAACCTTATAGCCATACTTTTCCCGCATAGCCCGACCAAAGGTCAAAACCACCTGATCAAGATGCATAATATAAAACGGCAGTAACAGGCAAACACTGTATCATTAGGACAGATAATCCAGGGGTAAGAACACAAGCCCTGTATTATACTTAAGAAGCGGGGGCAAGAGTCAAATATTTAGATTAATATGCCCATCCGGAAATTGACATTCTTAGACGAATAAATTCGTCACTACACAGATAGAGCTAAATTTATCAATAACTTATAAGAGTAATAATTGTAGTGA
>JALSUJ010000319.1 GCA_027071355.1 Gammaproteobacteria bacterium
GACTGGTGTTATGTTAATACTGTAAAATTGTACTCTAAATTGTTCTATCTATTTGAAATTATAGAAATAAATCACTAGCAACTCATATTTTCTAATAATAAGTGGTAAAAAACAGTTAAGCCTTTTAATTATGGGAGCAAATATGCATTATATGCCGCTGAAATATCCTTTGAAAAAAATACTTTTAAGTGTTTTTTTTAGTATCCATCTCATTGCTGTTCCTGCACTGACTGTGGCACAATCCGGTACAAAGCAATCAGGGAGCACCTCTTCGGTTGTTCTGACACAGGAAAATACTGTACTGACATTAAAAGAAGCAGAACATATTGCCCTTACTGATGAACCAGGTATTATCAGTCAGCAATGGCAGGCCAAAGCACTCTCAGAGCAATCTGTGGCTGATGGCCAGTTAATGGATCCCAAATTACAGCTGGCTGTAGCCAACCTTCCCACGGATACTTTTGATTTTGATCAGGAAAACATGACTCAGTTTAAAGTGGGTATTTTACAGCAGTTTCCAGCCGGTAATACCCTGGATTTAAAACAGCAGAAAACCCTCAAACAAGCACAATTATTTGATTCCAGAATATCAGAACGTAAGATAACTATCTTAAAAGATGTACGCCTGACCTACCTGGAAGTGTATTACTGGGAACAGGCTTATAAAACAATACGTCAGAATAAACGTTTCTTTTCCCAACTGGTTGACATTGTACAGTCAATGTTTTCCGTCGGCCGCAATAACCAGCAGGATTTAATTCGTGCTCAGCTGGAACTGAGTCGTCTTGATGATCGTCTGACCAAAATTACACAAAAAATTAAAACTCAGCGCTCTAAGCTTTCCCGCTGGATTGGCTCTCAGAATAGTTATAATCCGCTGGCCAAAAAGTTACCGGATATTTTTACACCGGATCTGAGTAGTCTCAGTGATGAGGAGCTGACACAGCTATTTATGACCCATCCAAAAATTCAGGAAATAGACAAAAAGCTGGAAATTAGCCGCAAAGATATCGAGCTGGTCAAAGAAAGTTATAAACCCGGCTGGGGATTAAATGTCAGTTATGGTTATCGTGACAACAAACCGGACGGTCCCAACCGAAATCGGGCTGATTTTGTATCAGCCGGTGTAACCATTGACCTGCCTTTGTTTACCGCTAATAGACAGGATAAAAAACTACTGTCAAAAGAACACCAGTATCAGGCCTTGAAAGATAAAAGAAATGAGATCCTTCGTCAACTGGTGTCCGGTTTGCAGCAGGAAATTGCCAATGAAGAACAACTTGAAAAGCGTCATCAGCTTTATTATAAATTGCTGCTGCCCCAGGCAAAACGTCAAACCAAAGCCTCTTTACTGGCCTATCAGTCAGACCGAGGTGATTTTGCTGATGTGATGCGAGCTTATATAGATGACCTTAATGCCAATCTGGATGAACGACGTATAGCTGTTGACCATCTGCAGACTCGAGCCAGAATTTTATATTTTATATCTGATTCCTATAGTAAAAATAACAAGTGATAATTTGAGGATTTTATTGTGAACAAACTTTTAACGGGTGTTATCCTGATTGGTTCTGGTCTGCTTGGCGGATATTTGGCCCAGCCTTTTGTTCAGGCACAATTACAGTCGGCGGGTATTTTGTCCTCGTCACAGGACGGTGATTCATCTGCAAGTTCTGCTGAAAAAAAGATTTTATACTGGGTTGCACCCATGGATGCAAACTATCGTAGGGATAAACCGGGTAAATCTCCTATGGGTATGGATCTGGTGCCGGTTTATGAAAATGAAGGCGGTGAAGACGGTGTGGTAAAAATTTCACCAGTTGTTGAGAATAATTTAGGTGTCCGTATCAGTACCGTAAAAAAAGGTCAGATAAACCGTGATATCAATACCGTAGGTTATATTCAGTTTGATGAAGAAAAACTTTATCACCTGCATACCCGGGTAGAAGGCTGGGTAGAAATACTGGATGTTAAAGCTATGGGGGATGTGGTTAAAAAAGGACAGAAACTGTTTGAACTGTATAGCCCTGCACTGGTTAATGCACAGGAAGAATATGTCACAGCCCTTAAAAGCGGAAACCGTATTTTAATTAACGCTTCAAAAGACCGGTTGTTATCACTGGGTCTGAATCTGGATCAAATAAAACAATTAACTAAAACCCGTAAAATAGAACAGCGTATTGCTTATTACTCCAAACATGACGGTTTTGTAGAAAAGCTGATGATAAGAGAAGGCATGTTCGTTAAGCCGTCTATGGATGTGCTGACCATCGGTCAAATTAATACCGTCTGGGTTATAGCTGAAGTCTTTGAACGTCAAAGCGGCTGGGTTAAAAAAGGGCAGACCGTCGATATGACCGTTGCTGCTTATCCGGGTAGATCCTGGAAGGGTATTGTTGACTATATTTATCCGGTTCTGGATAAGAAAACCCGTACCCTGAAAGTTAGAATTCGATTCAACAATCCTAAGCAATTACTTAAACCTAATATGTTTTCACAACTGATAATACACAGCAGTTTAAATAAAGAAACCTTGTATGTTAAACGTGAAGCCATTATTCGTAATGGGGAAATGGAACGGGTAGTAAAGGCTTTAGGAGATGGTAAGTTTCTTTCGGTGGCTGTTAAAACCGGAACAGAAAGCGATGGCTATGTACAAATTTTGAAGGGGCTTAAGGAAAATGAAAAAATTGTTACTTCTGCACAGTTCCTGATTGATTCGGAATCCAGTTTGACCGCGTCCTTTGAACGTATGGAAGATCCCAAAACCGTTAAAAAAGCAGTTGGCAGTCAGACTGCCAGTAAAAATCAGGTATGGATAGAAGGTGCTATTATTGACGTTATGCCTGGTCATAATATGCTGACTATTCAGCATAAGCCTGTATCTGAATGGGGCTGGCCCGAAATGTTAATGGATTTTCCGGTTAAAAAATCTATAGATATAGCCACTTTTAAAGTTAAGGATGCCATTCGTTTTCTGGTTGAAAAACACGATGATGGTTCAATAGAAATCATTGAAATTAATAAAGAGGGTCTGAAATGATTGCCTCAATTGTTTACTGGTCCATAAAAAACCGGTTTTTTATTATTCTGGCATCCCTGATAATGCTGGGATTTGGTATCTACTCAGTAAAACAGACACCTATTGATGCCATTCCTGATCTGTCTGATGTACAGGTTATTGTTAAGACCTCCTTTCCAGGTCAGGCTCCGCAGGTGGTGGAAGATCAGGTTACCTATCCTCTGACCACAGCAATGTTATCGGTACCTAAAGCGGTGACTGTTCGAGGATATTCCTTCTTTGGAGATTCCTATGTTTATATTATTTTTGAAGAGGGTACCGATCTTTACTGGGCCCGTTCAAGAGTACTGGAATATCTGAGTCAGGTGGCATCTTCTTTACCCGCCAGCGCTCAGTCACAACTGGGACCTGATGCAACGGGAGTTGGCTGGGTATATGGTTATGCTCTGGTTGATAAGACTGGTAAAACTGATATCAGCCAGCTGCGCAGTCTGCAGGACTGGTTTTTACGTTATGAATTACAAACGGTGCCAGGGGTTTCTGAAATCGCTACTATAGGCGGTATGGTCAAGCAATATCAGATCATTGTTGATCCGGAAAAACTGCGTGCCTACAACATTCCATTAAGTCTGATCCGCACTGCGATTAATAAGGGTAATCAGGAGGCTGGAGCCTCAGTGGTAGAAATGGGTGAAGCCGAGTATATGGTGACAGCAAACGGTTATCTAACCAGTGTTGACGATATTAATAAAATTCCTCTGGGTTTGAATGTTAATGGTACGCCGCTGCAGTTAAGAGATGTGGCCGATGTGATAACCGGCCCGCAAATGCGCCGTGGTATTGCTGAACTTAATGGTGAAGGTGAAGTGGTAGGAGCGTATGTGGTGATGCGCTTTGGTGAAAATGCCCAGAAAACCATTGAACTGGTTAAGAAAAAACTGGATGAACTGAAAAAAGGTCTGCCGGATGGGGTGGAAATTGTTACTACTTATGATCGATCCACCTTAATTAATCATGCAGTAGAAAATCTGTATGAAAAATTACTGGAAGAATTTATTGTTGTGGTTTTGATCTGTGCTATTTTCCTGTTTCATTTCCGTTCATCTCTGGTCATTATTATCAGTCTCCCCATTGGAATCCTGGGGGCTTTTATTATTATGCATGCACAGGGACTTAATGCCAATATTATGTCATTAGGTGGTATTGCTATTGCCATTGGTGCTATGGTGGACGGAGCTATTGTTATGATTGAAAATGTCCATAAGCACATAGAAAAAACCCCCTTAACAGATAAGAATCGATGGCAGATCATTGCTGAGGCTTCAGTGGAAGTCGGGCCGCCGTTATTTTTCTCTCTGTTGATTATTACCATGAGTTTTCTACCGGTATTCAGCCTTGAAGCTCAGGAAGGCAAAATGTTTGCTCCGCTGGCCTTTACTAAAACCTATGCAATGGCAGTTGCAGCGGGCCTCTCTATAACTCTGGTTCCGGTTTTAATGGGGTACTTTGTACGAGGTAAAATTTTACCTGAGCATAAAAATCCTGTGAATCGTCTGGTTACCTGGATTTATAATCCTGTTATCAGAAATGTACTGGATGCGCCAAAAACCATGATCCTGCTGGCTATTATCGCTCTGGCTATAGGCATGTGGCCGCTGACTAAAATTGGCAGTGAATTTATGCCGCCACTGGATGAAGGTGATCTGATGTATATGCCGACTACTTATCCGGGTATATCCATAGGTAAGGCCAGAGAAATTTTACAGCAAACCGATAGACTGATTAAAACCATACCGGAAGTCAAGACGGTATTTGGTAAAATAGGGCGGGCAGAAACTGCTACGGATCCCGCACCACTGACAATGATTGAAACTGTGATCCAGCTTAAACCAAAGAGTGAATGGCGGGAAGGTTTAACCACAGAATCATTACGCAAGGAACTGGATCAACTGGTTAAGTTTCCCGGTTTAACCAATGCCTGGGTAATGCCTATTAAAACCCGTATTGATATGCTGGCAACCGGTATTAAGACTCCGGTCGGTATTAAAGTATCCGGACCTGATTTGAAGGAAATTGAAAAAATTGGTAAAAAACTGGAGCTGGTTTTAAAAAATGTTAAAGGTACGGCATCGGTTTATTCTGAACGTGTAGCCGGTGGTCGTTATATTAAAGCGGATATTGATAGAGATAAAGCCGCTCGCTATGGTCTGAATATTGCCGATGTACAGCAGGTTATTATGACCGCCATTGGCGGCATGCGGGTTTCTCAGTCTATTGAAGGACTTGAGCGTTATCCCATTAATCTTCGTTATCCTCAAAGCTATCGTGATTCTGTTGAGAAAATAAAATTATTGCCTCTGGTCACCAAAACCAATGAGCGAATTGCGCTGGCTGATGTAGCAAATATTTATGTGGCTGATGGACCGCCAGCCATAAAGAGTGAAAATGCCCGTCTTAATGGCTGGACTCTGGTGGATATTGACGGACGTGATCTGGGTTCTTATGTGGCTGAAGCCCAGAGAGTAGTTGCCGAACAGGTAGATTTACCCCCCGGTTACTCTATTTCCTGGTCCGGTCAATATGAGTATATGGTACGTGCTAAGGAACGACTGTCCATGGTAGTCCCTTTAACTTTGGGTATTATTGTACTGCTGCTGTACATTAACTTTAGAAATATAGTGGAAGTACTGATTATTATGGGGACCTTACCATTTGCACTGATAGGTGGTTTCTGGCTAATGTATCTGCTTGATTTCGATATGTCTGTCGCAGTGGGTGTTGGTTTTATTGCACTGGCCGGTGTCA
This sequence comes from Gammaproteobacteria bacterium, assembly GCA_027071355.1. GTDB lineage: Bacteria > Pseudomonadota > Gammaproteobacteria > GRL18 > GRL18 > JANELJ01. The sequence goes on from JALSUJ010000319.1 coordinate 5,828, forward strand.
CAGTTGAAATTGGTGTTCTTATGCTGGTTTATTTGAATCAGTCCTATTGTCGCCTGTCGCATGAATTGCAGGAACAGAATCGCTGTATGACCAGTAAAGATGTAAAAGCAGCCGTTATAGAAGGTGCAGGGCAACGGGTGCGTCCAATTGTCATGACGGTTGCGGCAATTATTGTGGGTTTGATTCCTATTATGTACAGCAGTGGTACGGGCTCAGAAGTAATGCAGAGAATTGCAGGTCCAATGATTGGAGGAATGCTTAGTTCAGTTGTCTTAACGCTACTGGTTATTCCTGCCATTTATTTTCTGTGGAAATCAGTGACCTTGTCAAAATGTCCTGTTTCTGAACAGAGCAGGTCGCTGGAAAATAAATTAAATGAGGATGCATAAATGTACAGCAAAGTTGTTATGATTTTAAATATATCTGACTATGGCCTGATTGCTGCAGAAGTACAGAGCCTTAATATCCCCGGTGTATCAGTAAGTAAGGTAATGGGCTATGGCACTTATATCAATGAGTTTAATGACTATGGCCTCTGTGACAGCCTTAAGGTGGAGGTTTATACCTCTGCTGATGAAGCGCAGCGTATTGCAGAATTCTTTTCACAATTAGCCAGAAAAATGACTGAAGGTGGTGGGGTTGTTGCCATTGAACCAGTGACCAGTTTGTTGAATAATAAAAAACTGACTTAATTTATAATTAAATATCTCTTTAGATAACAGGAAAATCATGCAAAGTTCCGAAACCAGGCAATACAAACTTCATATCAGTGATATGACCTGTAACCATTGTGTTGAGAAAGTAAAAAAAGCGGCCTTACAGGTTAACGGGGTTCTGGCTATTGATATTGATTTAGAACAGGGTGAAGCCACATTAACTGGTGGTTTGCCTCATGAGGTTATTCAGGCGGTCAGTGATGCCGGTTATCCGGCTAAGCCCGTAGCGGATATTCCGGATTCCTGTCCGATAGAAGATCCTGAACAAAAATCCTTATCTTCCAGCTCCCTGACTGAAGCGGATAATACGGACTATGTTATTGATATAGAAGATATGACCTGTTCCAGCTGTGTGTCTACAGTAGAAAAAGCCATACGTTCTGTTGCCGGAGTAAAAGAGGCTGCAATTAATCTTATTGATAAAATGGCTCTGGTAAAAGGAGGGGATCCTGAAGCAGTGGTCAATGCCATTATTGATCAGGGTTATCAGGCCAGACTGCGCCCTGTTTCAAAATCGCCTGTTGTAGATAAGTACTACCATATCAGTATTGACGATATGACCTGTTCCAGTTGTGTTTCCACAGTCGAAAAAGCCATTTTATCGGTGGCTGGCGTTACCGAAGGTTCAGTCAATCTGCTGGAAAAAACCGCTCAGGTAGCCGGTGGCGATCCACAGGCTGTGATTAATGCCATTATCGATCAGGGATATAATGCCAGACTTATAGAGCAGCACAGAGCAAATAATATCTATGGCATTACTCTAAACAAACCCGAAGGCAGTACTGATGAGCAGTTTAAGGCACAGGTGAAGGCGTTATTTACTGCATATGATGAGCAGATCAGTCATATGGAATTTCAATTAAATGATCTTTCCATAAAGCTGGAAATTACCTCAGCCCTGCACCCGGCACAATTACTGGTTATTTTAAAAAAGGCTGGTATTGAAGCCAGCATCAATGAACAGTATGAAGATCCCTATATTGAACAGGAAAAGCAAAGCCGGATAGAAATACGTCGTTCCTGGCAGCGGGCAATTCTGGCCGGTACCGTAGGTGCCTCATTAATTACCGCTGAATATATGGGCTGGCTGCCGGAACTGGCAACGAATACAACAATATGGGGTATCAGTACTCAGCTTTTCTGGTTTGTCATTGCGTTAATCTGTTTATTTACCATGTGGTTCAGTGGGCGAAATTATTATATTACCGCAGTAAAACAGGCACGGCATTTGTCCTCTAATATGGACACACTGGTCGCTTTGGGTACCTCAGCAGCCTGGCTTTCTTCTATGCTGATTATTATTGATCCGGATTTTATACCCGGAGGAGGGCATCTGTATCTCGATGCTGGAGTTATTATTCTTTCGTTTTTACAATTTGGTCATGCACTGGAAATTAAGGCAAAACGTACCACTAGTGCGTCTATTGCCAGTATTATTGAGCTTGCGCCTAAAACAGCAACTGTTGTTTACGATAATATTGAAGTAGTTTTACCAGTATCATTGCTGCAGATTGAGGATCAGATTAAGGTTAAGCCGGGGGAACGCATACCTATTGATGGAGTAATTATACAGGGCAGTTCTACTGTTGATGAAGCAATGCTTACAGGTGAACCGTTAGCAGTTAAAAAGACAATTGGTGATAATGTCACTGGCGGCACCATTAATAAAACAGGCAGCTTTGTTTTTACGGTTAAAAAAATGGCTCAGGAAACTACCCTGTCACAGATTATTAATATGGTAAAACAAGCCCAGATGACCAAGCCTGAGATCGGTCGCCTGGTGGATAAAATTGCCTCGGTATTTGTTCCTATTGTTATTGCTATTTCAATTACCACCTTTTTCCTCTGGTATTTTATTGGTCCGGAACCCCGTCTGGCTTATGCTTTGACTGCGGGTATTGCGGTTCTGGTTATCGCCTGTCCCTGTGCCTTAGGTCTGGCTACTCCAATTGCTATTATGATGGGTACCAGTAAAGCAGCCCAGTTAAATATTTTGATTAAAAACAGTGATGCATTACAAACCGCCAGTAAATTAACTCATGTAGTGGTGGATAAAACCGGAACCCTTACTCAGGGTAAGCCATCAGTGACAGAGATTATTCTTAATCCAGCTCTATCTTTTGAAACAATTAACA
>JALSUJ010000320.1:0-2560 GCA_027071355.1 Gammaproteobacteria bacterium
GTTCCGGATTATTTCATATAAATTAGAATAATATCTACAGATACAGATAATTAAATGTGAAATGCTTTAAAGATTTTTCATTTAAACATCACACTTTGGTATTTTCGTGCTATTCTAATAAATTAAGAAAAGTGGACTTTCTGTATATATAAAATCCCTTTCGGCCGATTTAACATTTGGCAAACAGCATTAATAAAATAAGCAGATTAATATGTCGATTGTAAATTTAAAAGAAGAAAACCCCGCTATCACCGAATTTCTCACCTATTGCCACAAACGCAAATACCCGGCAAAGAAAACCATTATTCACGCAGGTACTGAATCCGACACACTTTATTATATTGTCAAAGGTTCTGTATCCGTTTTGCTGGAAGATAAAGATGACCATGAAATAGTTCTGGACTATCTCAACGATGGTGATTTTTTTGGTGAAATGGGGCTATTTTCCGAACCCTCCAACCGCAGTGCCTGGGTAAAAGCCCGTTCAGATTCCGAAATAGCTGAAATCAGTTATACCAAATTTAACAGCCTGCGGCATGACTTACCCGATGTCCTGTTTGAAATATCCACACAAATTGCCAATCGCCTACGCAAGACCAGCCGCAAGGTTGGGGATCTGGCATTTCTGGATGTTACCGGTCGTATTGCCGGTACTCTGCTTGAGCTAGCCAAGCAACCGGATGCCATGACTCATCCCGATGGTATGCAAATTAAGATCACCCGTCAGGAATTAGGTAAAATTGTAGGCTGTTCCAGAGAAATGGCTGGACGGGTCCTTAAAATACTGGAAGAGCAGGAATTAATCCACGTTAAAGGTAAAACAATTGTTATCTTTGGAACACGATAAACCAGCGGATAAAAAATACTTGAACAATTGCTATACAGGAAAACATAAATGAGCCTTGAAATTGACTATTATTCTGATGTGCTGTGTATCTGGGCATACTCTGCCAAAATCAAAATTGATGAAATAAAAAAACAGTTTTCAGAGCAGGTTCATATTAACTATATCTACAATCCACTATTTGTTGATATGCACAGTATGCTGGAAAAAAACTGGGCCGACAAAGGCGGTTTGCAGGGCTATAATAAAATGATGCATAAACTGGGCGGTATGTTCCCTTATGTTGAAATTCATCCTGAAATTGGCCTGAAAAATCTGCCCCGCTCCTCTGCATCCTGTCACCTGTTTTTAAAAGCCGTTGAGATTCTGGAGCAGGGCGGCGAGATACAGTCGGAGGATAAAAGCAATACTATACTGGAACAAATGGACTGGTTAATCAGACTGGGTTATTTCCGTGACGCAGAAGATGTCTCTCAGCAGCGGGTAATGATGTCATATGCAGAACAGCTGAATATTCCTTCAAACCGACTCGAAGAGGTGCTCAATAGCGGAGAAGCCATGTCCATTCTGTCCGCCTGCACAACCAATGATCGGCAAAAATTTATTCAGGGCAGTCCCAGCTTTAGTCTGAATGAAAACCGTCAGATACTCTATGGCAATATCGGCTATCATGTCATAGAAGCTAATATTAAAGCTTTGCTGGAAAAATCTGAAAATAAGCCAGCCTGGTATTAATCACTGGAAATAGCATGAACAAAATATTCCTTGCATTAGTTGTTCTGACAGCGGTTATTCTGGCTGCACTAAAAGGCGGCTTATGGTATCTGACTCAGCAATTTGTTGATAATCAGATCATCCAGGCCAAACCTTATGTTCAGATATCCTATAAAGATATAGAAACATCGCTTACCGGCAGTGCAAAGGTTAAGCAGTTAAAAGTTTATATTCCTTCTTTAGATGAGTCTATTCATATTAAATCCATACAATTTGTAGCACCGGATTTATTCAGTTTAATGTCCCTGGGCAGTCACTTACAAAATAAAGAAATTCCAGAATCTTTAAGCCTGATTGTGCAGGGTATTTCCATTGATTTAAATGGCAATATTATGAAGTTAATGGACAATCCTGACGCCGAACCGACCCAGATCGAGGTTTTTTCAACTCTGGCCTGTGGAGATGTCTATCGTATTGGCAGAGAGGCTCTGCTGCAAATGGGTTATGAAGAACTGGTCAGTGATTTAATTATAAGCTATCAGTTTAAACCCAATAAGAAAACACTCTCCTATTCCATTCAATACAATATACAGGACATGACCCGATTTAATATTTCAGGTGACTTATCGGGCGTATCCAGCCTGGATTCTTTTAAGCAACAAACTGTACAGCCGGGTAAACTGGTGCTCGAAATCATTGATGATTCATATATAGAACGTAAAAACCATTTCTGTGCTAATAAAGAGCAGCTTCCGGTGGCTGAATATATTGATAAACATAGTAAACAGGTTAAGGAATATCTGGCTTCATTTGGCATTACCCCAGAAGAAGGTTTATTAAATGCTTATAGAACTGTACTGGAAAAACCTGGCACAATCACCTTTGAAACTGACTTAAGCAAGCTTAACGGACTGCAGGAAATTCAGACTTTTATGCCTAATGATCTGCTTCAGTTTATTCACCTGCAGCTTTATGTCAATGGTAAACGCATTAATGAGATTT
>JALSUJ010000320.1:2570-29362 GCA_027071355.1 Gammaproteobacteria bacterium
TTGATATTGATAAAAAGAAACTGGTAGAAGTTACTAGCAATGAAGAGATTGAACTTGAAACCCCGGATCAAATCGAGAAGAAACAGGCTATTATTATTAAAAAATATCGTCCAGTTGCCGTCCATAATCTGAAAAACTTTAATGCCTATAGAGTTAAAATTGAAACCCGCAATGGTAAACATTTTAAAGGCACTCTAAATACATCACATCCTCAGACCTATGAGATCATTTCTCGTATGCGCTCTGGTAATATCTCTTATCATATTGATATCGGGGATATTAAATCGGCACAGGTATTTTTCTGAACAATTAGTAACTGTTCAGTATAATTTTTACTTTGTAATAGTATCAGCCTGCAGTACCTTATATATAGCATTAGTTAACCGGCTTAGCTCATCTGGCTGAATAATAAAAGGCGGCATAATATAAACCAGTTTATTAAAAGGTCTTATCCAGACCCCCTGGTCCACAAATGCCGTCTGTAATACAGCCATATTCACTGGCTGATATAACTCCACCACACCGATGGCACCCTTAACCCGCACCTCTTTAATAGCGGGCAGACTGCGGCATGGTTCCAGCTCTTTATACAATTGTAGTTCTATCTGTGTAACTTTATTCTGCCACGAAGAACTCAATAACAGTTCAATACTGGCATTAGCAACAGCACAGGCCAGTGGATTAGCCATAAAAGTCGGACCGTGCATTAGTACACCAGAGCCATCAGCACTGATTCCATCAACTACTTTTTTACTGCTTAAGGTTGCTGCCAGTGTCATATAGCCGCCGGTCAGGGCTTTACCCAGACATAAAATATCTGGTACGATTCCGGCCTGTTCATATGCAAACAGTGTCCCTGTACGTCCAAAACCAGTGGCAATTTCGTCCAGAATCAGTAACACATTATATTGATCACATAATCCTCTCAATTGCTGTAAATATTGTGCACAGTAAAAACACATGCCTCCGGCACCCTGTACCAGGGGTTCTATAATAACGGCACAGATTTCATCCTGGTGTTTGTTTAATAAGGCTTCCAGTTCATTAATATTGGTTAAACCATCTTCACTGCATTCCGGCTGAGGGGCAAAAATCTGCTGCGGCAAAATATCATTAAACATGGAGTGCATGCCATTAAGCGGATCACAGACTGACATCCCACCCAGAGTATCACCATGGTAGCCACTGCGAACGGTCAGGAGTTTCTGTTTACTGGTATTGCCCTGAGCATAAGCATACTGAACTGCCATTTTAATAGCCACTTCCACAGCAACCGAACCGGAATCAGCAAAGAAAACGTACTGCAGGGGTTCTGCAGTTAAATCAATCAGTTTTTTAGCGAGTTCCACCGCAGGTCGATGTGTCAGTCCACCAAACATAACATGGGACATAGACTGCAGCTGCTGCTTGAGCGCCTGATTTAACACGGGGTGATTATAGCCATGCACAGCAGCCCACCAGGAAGACATGCCATCAATCAGTTCCCGGCCATCGGCCAGTTTTATTGTTACACCGCTGGCGGATTCCACCGCATAGACTGGCAAAGGATTCTGTATACTAGTATAAGGATGCCAGATATGTTCCCGGTCGTAGTCCAGCAGACTTTGAGTGCTGTTAAATGGCATTTTCAAAAATTAGATAAACAGAAAAATTAAATGTTTTCAGGCATTAAAAAGTTCAGCCAGTTTGTCTCCGGGATGTTCCGCCCGCATAAAAGATTCACCAACCAGAAAGGCATTAACCTGATATTTACGCATTAGGGCCACATCTTCAGGCCGATGAATAGCACTTTCAGTAACCACTATACGATCATCGGGTATGTTATCAAGCAGTTCAATAGTCGTATTTAAAGTCGTCTCAAAAGTTCTTAAGTTACGATTATTAATACCCATTAAACGAGTAGAAAGTTTAAGCGCCCGTTCCAGCTCATCTTTATCATGCACTTCAACCAGTACATCCAGTCCCAGTTCATGGGCCAGAGAAGAAAATTCACTTAATTGAGTATCACTTAAACAGGCCACAATTAATAAAATAGCATCGGCACCAATTAAACGAGCTTCATATATCTGATAGGGATCAATAACAAAATCCTTACGCAATACCGGCAAAGCACAGGCATTACGTGCTTCCTGCAAATAAGCATCACTGCCCTGAAAAAAATCAATATCGGTCAGGACCGATAAACAGGCCGCTCCACCCTGCTCATAGGATTGAGCAATTTCTGCAGGTACAAAATGTTCCCGAATCAGTCCCTTGCTGGGCGATGCTTTTTTTATTTCGGCAATGACTGCGGATTGACCTGTATTGATTTTATTTTCAATTGCCCGAACAAAACCACGGGGTTCGGCCATATCCTGTATGGCTGAAATAATAGAATTCAGCGGACGTTTAGCACAGAGTGCATCAACTTCCTCATGCTTACGTTTTAAAATTTTAACGAGAATATCGGGTGTATCCGGATTAGTCATTTATATCCCTGTATATTTTGAGTCTTAAGTTATAAGTCTTAAATCGTAAGCCTTTAACTACTCAGCATAAATTACCGCATCAGTCAGTCGTGCCTGTATTTCTGGGGACGCTCAAGTACATCCCTGTATCGCTTTACGAAAACATCCATGTTTTCATAAAACCCAAAAAAACAGGCACGACTCACTGATACTCTTATAGAGTTCAAATTACGCTGAATAATTACAGTCTTTAATTATTAAAGGACTGAGTTAAACTGGCAAGTTGTTCCAGTTTTTCTTTTGCCGCACCGGAGCTGATGATATCTCTGGCTTTATTAATACCTTCTTCCAGGCTTTGTGCCCGTCCTGCACAATAAATGGCGGCACCGGAGTTCAGACTTACAATATCACGCGCTGCCCCTGGGGTATCACTTAATACTGCCTGCATCATGGCCAGCGACTCTTCAGCGCCGGACACAATAATCTCATCAATGGCAGAGCATGACAGATCAAATTGTTGCGGATTAATGGTGTACTGGCTGATCTGACCATCTTTTAATTCACACACATAGCTGTCACCTGCCATACTGATTTCATCCATACCATCAGCAGAATGCACCACCATAACATGATCACTGCCCAGATTTTTTAACACTATGGTTAGTGACTCCAGCCATTTTTTATCAAACACGCCCAGTAATTGATTCGCCGCACCGGCAGGATTAGTCAACGGTCCCAGTAAATTAAAAATAGTTCTGATGCCCATTTCCTTACGCGGGCCAATGGCATGTTTCATGGCGCTATGGTGTAATGGCGCAAACATAAAACCAATACCCAGTTCCTTAATACATTGTTCTACCTGATGCGCTGAAATATTAAGATTAATACCTGCCGCTTCAAGAATATCGGCACTGCCGGAAGTGCTGCTTACGGAACGGTTGCCATGTTTAGCAACGGTTGCACCTGCTGCAGCGACTACAAAACAGGAGGTGGTGGAGACATTAAAAGTATGCAGACCATCACCGCCAGTACCCACAATATCAACAACATTTGCGCCTTCCGCTTTTACCGGTGTGACCAGTTCCCGCATGACGCTGGCAGCAGCGGTTATTTCATCTACTGTTTCCCCTTTCTTACGCAAAGCCACCTGCAATCCCGCTATTTGTGCCGCCGTTGCACCTCCAGTCATAATCTGGCGCATGACTTTTTCCATATCCAGGATTGCAATATCCTGCTTTTCAACTACTTTGGCTAAGGCAATTTTAATATCCATGGGTTTATTATCCAGTTGTAATGTTGTTTGCTTAATACATCTCTAGCAACAAGTATTTAAAAAGTTCTGCAGCATTTCATGGCCATACTGGCTTAAAATAGATTCCGGATGAAACTGAACACCCTCAATGGCCATAGTTTTATGCCTGACACCCATAATTTCGTCCATCTGCCCGTCTTCAGTTTCTGTCCAGGCGGTAATTTCGAGACAGTCCGGCAGGGTTTCTTTTTCAATGACCAGGGAATGATAACGGGTGGCTTCAAAAGGTGATTCCAGCCCTTTAAATACCCCCTTATTATTATGATGCATCATTGAGGTTTTACCATGCATAATTTCTCTGGCATGAATAATGTTACCGCCAAATGCCTGACCAATACTCTGATGCCCCAGACAAACACCTAAAATCGGAACTTTCCCTGCAAAATATTTAATTGCCTCAATGGAAATGCCCGCTTCATTAGGGGTACAGGGACCTGGAGATATCATCAGATGATCCGGATTCATCTGTTCTATATCTGCAACACTGATTTCATCATTACGAAACACCTTAACGTCAGCCTTAAGCTCACCAAGATATTGCACCAGGTTGTAGGTAAAGGAGTCATAATTATCTATCATCAGCAACATAAATTATTCCTCCCCGCACTGACTGTTGACATTGGAATCCAGACCACATTCGGCCATAGCAACGGCACGAAATACCCCTCGTCCCTTATTCATAGTTTCATCCCATTCATTACGTGGTACAGAATCAGCCACAATACCGGCACCTGCCTGAATGTGTAATTGTTTATCTTTAATAATCGCAGTACGAATAGCTATGGCAGTATCCATATTTCCGGACCATGAAATATAACCCACAGCACCAGAATAAATACCCCGTTTTACCGGTTCCAGTTCATTAATAATTTCCATTGCCCTGATCTTGGGTGCACCACTGACAGTACCTGCTGGAAAAGTCGCTTTCAGAGCATCCATAACACTCATATCTTTTTTAAGAATACCTTCAACGTTAGATACTATATGCATAACATGAGAATAGCGTTCTATAATCATCCTGTCGGTTAATTTAACGGTTCCGCTTTCAGATACCCGCCCGGCATCATTTCGCCCCAGGTCAATCAGCATCAGATGCTCTGCCAGTTCCTTGGGATCGGATAATAAATCTTCTTCCAGTTGTTTGTCTTCAGTCTCTGTTTTACCCCTGGGACGAGTTCCAGCAATAGGGCGAACGGTGATCTTGCCATCTTCCACCCGGGTTAGAATTTCTGGTGATGAGCCTACAATATGAAAATCATCCAGATCCAGAAAATACATATAGGGTGACGGATTCAGACTGCGTAAGGCACGATACAGATCCAGCGGCGGCGCATTAAAGGGAATGGACAGACGTTGTGAAATCACCACCTGCATGGCATCACCTTCGACGATATAGTCTTTTATCCGTGCTACTGCTTGTTCAAAGCCTTCCTGAGTAAAGCCTGAAATAAAATCGGCTTCTTTGACTTTTGTTATCTGAGTATGTGCTTTATAGGCTGTATCCGACTGCCGTAAGCGCAGTGCCAGTTCTTTCAGGCGTTCAGTAGCTTCTGTCCATGCCTGTTCAACATCGGTACCAGCATCCATATGTGCATGTACTATCAGATACAGCTTACCGCTTAGATTATCAAACACCAGTACTTCTTCGGATACCATCAATAATATATCCGGAGTTCCCAAAGGATCATCTTTACTACTATTTTTAAGTCTCGGCTCTATATAGCCAATGGTTTCATAACCAAAATAGCCTACCAGACCACCGGTAAAACGCGGTAAATTGGTTTGTTCTGACAGGTGTTCAGGAATATGATACTGTGCCTGAAAATCTTCAATCCAGCTGAGTGGATCGGCATGATTGAGTTCTGTAAGCAGTTGATTGTTTTCAAACACCTGAATCTGTTCATTATTGACTTTAATGATGGTTTGGCAGGGCAGGCCTATAATGGAGTAACGCCCCCATTTTTCACCGCCCTGTACAGACTCAAGCAGATAGGAATACGGGCCTTCAGCCAGTTTTAAATAGGCACTTAAAGGGGTATCCAGATCGGCAAGGATTTCATAGACAACTGGAATACGGTTATAACCTTCACCCGCCAGTTTAATAAATTGTTTTCTGGTCACAATAGACATATATTTACTCAATAAATAAAAGTTAAATATTTAGCGTTTAGTCTGACACTCTCAGGTGTTGCAAAATATGCTAAATAGATTGAAAGATAGTTCGGCTTATCAGTGCATAACCTGATAAGTATTTTCAGCTTATAAACCGCTTTTTAGCCCCACCATCGTTCTTTCATCTGTTTTTTATTGCGTAATATCATAATTATGTCTGGTATTTTTTAAAGTGTTTATAAAAGATCTTTTAATTCAATCATAGAATCAATAACCGCATCAGGCTCAGCTTCACGGATATCAATACCATGATTATAACCATAACTCATACAGATGATCTGAAAGCCTGCCGCCCGGGCAGCTTTAACATCACTGATGGAATCACCCAGCATAAGTGAATTTTCCGCCGCTACGTCCAGTTTTTCCGCTGAATAAAGCAACGGCATGGGATCGGGTTTTTTCTTTTCCAGGGTATCTCCGCTGACCACTGATTCAAAATAATCAAACAGGCCTAAATCTTTCAACAGAGGATGGGTAAATTCAGCAGCTTTATTAGTTACACAACCCAGCTTATAACCGGATGCTTTCAGATATTCCACACCTTCTTTTACTCCAGGGTATAAGCAACTGCGTTTGGAGGTGTTTTCTTTATACAGTTCCATAAAGATAGGATAGCCCTTTTCAAACAGCGCATCATCGGGTTCACCTTCAAGCTGTCCAATCAGAGCCCGACGTACCAGACGTTCTACGCCATTACCGACCCAGTGCCGTACCTCACCTTCACCATAAGGTGTCATACCCAGCTGTTGAAGCATTTCATCAACACAATAAGCCAGATCTGGTACACTGTCGACCAGGGTACCGTCTACATCAATTAATACCATTTCTGGTTTTGTAATCATAGAATTACTTGCCCACTTTGGCTAATTCAGCACGCATCTGATCAATGGTTACCTTATAATCATCGGTATTGAAAATAGCTGAACCCGCCACAAACATATCGGCTCCCGCCTCTGCAATTTCAGCAATATTATTGATTTTAACACCACCGTCAATTTCCAGACGAATATCATAGCCGCTGTCATCAATTAATTTACGGGCTTCGCGTAATTTGTTCAGAGTTTCGGGAATAAAGCTCTGACCACCAAAACCGGGGTTTACAGACATCAGCAGAATAACATCTACTTTATCCATAACGTGCTTGAGCACACTAAGCGGCGTAGCCGGATTAAATACCAGACCTGATTTACAGCCGTTTTCACGGATCAGTGACAGACTACGGTCAATATGTTCTGATGCTTCCGGGTGAAAAGTAATATACGACGCACCAGCTTTAGCAAATTCTGGAATAATATTATCCACCGGCTTAACCATCAGATGAACATCAATATCCTGGGTAATACCATGATTTCTCAGGGCTTCACATACCAGAGGACCAATGGTCAGAACCGGCACATAGTGGTTGTCCATGACATCAAAGTGAATAACATCGGCGCCGCTGTTCAGTACATTGACACATTCTTCGCCCAGACGTGCGAAATCAGCCGATAAAATAGATGGAGCAATTAAAGATTTTGCCATGACAAATCCTCGTAAAATGAATAAGATACAGAGAGAAAAAAACAAATACGCTTTTAGACTCAAGCAAGGGCTCATTTTAAACGATAACTATGAAAATATCAGCATTTAATCAACTCAAAAACCAGCAAATTAGAATTTTATTATTTTGTTTCACGGCCCTTCTGTTATCAATACAAAGTGTTTATGCCATAAATTTAGCCAGTGAAAAGCTCTGGGCAGAACAGCTGGAAGATAATATCGTCACCGGAGACCCCATTTACCTTCCTGACGGTACAGATAAACAGTCTAAAGAAGCCTTTTTTGCAATTTACACACCCGAGACAACAGATAAAGCACTTGGAGCCATTGTTCTGATCCATGGTTCAGGTGCACATCCCGACTGGAGCGATGTTATTCATCCATTAAGGGTAGAACTGCCTGATCGGGGCTGGGCAACGCTGTCCATTCAGGTTCCTTTAACATTCCCGGACAAAAAAGATACCGCCAGTCGTACTCAGGTCATTGAAGCCGCACTACCGCGCATTAAAACTGCTATTGATTATCTGCGAAAGCAGTCTTACTCGAAAGTCATTATTATTGCGCATAGTTTCGGCACTTTAATGACTCTGGATTTTCTGCAAAAAAATGCTGATGCGACTCTGGCAGACGGCACCCCTCTGGTTAATGCGGCAGTTATTATTGGAACCCCTTCTCAGGGGAAAAAAATTCCTCTAAACAGTCCGGCCATGATTGAAAAAATTCATATTCCCCTGCTGGATCTCTATGGCAGCAAAGATCTGGAGAGTGTCATAAACTCAGCCAAAGCCCGCAAAAAAGCGGCTTCCAAAGCAGAAAACAGGAATTATCGACAAACCGAAACCATTGGTGCTAACCATTTTTATCAGGGGCTTGACGAAGAGCTGGTTACCTATGTACATAGCTGGTTAAAGAAAATAATAAGTTCTCAACCTTAAATGTGTCAACACAGGGGCCGGAGCATACTTTGCTTAAAAAATGAGCAAAATGAGAAATATATTAAATTTATAACCTCTGAGTATCCATCCGCCGTACTTCTTGATGAAGTTTCGGCAGCATGGACGCTGCCGAAAAGCCTCCATGGATGGATTCACGGCATCTTCAGCAAGAAGTACGGCGGATGGATACGGGCTTTGCTAATAAATGAGATTTATTTAGGTTTAACCTTGTATACTCCGGTCCTTGTGTTGATAATCCTAGTTTTTTTTCAGTACAGACTTGGTTACAATAGTTTTTATTTTCTAATACTTTACAGGTCCCCTTTATGAGTTATGCATTGGCTTTTACCCTTCATCTTCTTGGTGCCGTTATCTGGGTTGGAGGTATGTTCTTTGCCCATATGATCCTCCGACCATCAGCGATTGAAAAACTGGAACCACCCAATCGACTGCCTTTGTGGCTGGCGGTATTCGGACGCTTTTTCTTCTGGGTATGGATTTCCGTAATTGTTATTTTAAGTACCGGTTACTGGATGATTTTTGATGTCTTTGGAGGACTGGCAGGTCTGAAAGCAACTTATATACATGTGATGCACGGCATTGGGCTGATTATGACAGCAATATACAGCTATATTTACTTTGTCCTGTTTCAGCAATTTAAAACAGCTGTTAACGACAAACAATTTCCTGTCGCGGGTGCTATTATTAATAAGATCCGTAATCTGGTTACCACTAATCTAGTGCTGGGTTTAATGACCATTATTGTTGCCAGTGGCGGTAAATATATTAATTTTTAAGAGCAGGTTTTAGGGACAAGGGTAATCTGTTTTGCTCTTTCCTAAAACCTTGCACCTAAAACCTTGCACCTAAAACCTTGTCCCTGCTCTTACTTCCTGCTCTTTTTAATCAACTCATAAGCCGCTTTAATCTGCTGGGTTTTTTCTGTTGCCAGCTGAATCATCTCTTCCGGCAGGCCTTTAGATACCAGCTTATCCGGATGATGTTGATTCATCATACGGCGATACGCTTTTTTGACTTCTGCATCAGTGGCCGCTTTTGAAATACCCAGCATTTCATAGGCTTCTTTTAATAACGCGGAATGACTTTTTCCAGAATGTCTCCCGCCATAATAACCCGCACCACCATCCAGTCCCAGATTTGAACGCACCAGGGCTGACAATTGTTCTATATGACGGGCACTGAAACCCAACTGGCTGGCCATACGATTAATAATAGCCTGTTCAGAAGCATCCATTTTACCATCGGCATAAGCCGCATGAAGCTGAATTTCCATAAACATCTGCAGCAATGTGGTACGTCGATGAGCCGCCTGCTTAAACTGAAGCAGTACTCCGTCCAGATCAAAACCAGTCTTTTTACCTTCATTAAACAGTTGAATGGCCGCCTTTTTCTGCTCAGTATCCAGCTGCATATGCTCCATAATCTGACGAGCCATAGCAATTTCATCTTCACTGACCCGCCCGTCTGCTTTGGCAATATGCCCCATAATGGAAAAAGTAGCCGAGAAAAAAGCCGCCTGCGTCAGCTCATTGTTGTCACCCAGAGCCTCATCAGCAGGTTTATCAACAAACTTATGCCCTATTACGCCACCAATCAGTAAGCCAAGAGGACCACCCATGGACAAGCCTACGGCACCGCCAATTAATTTACCCCACCAACTCATATTTTTATCCTTATAAACTAAACTTTAAAAACTGCCTCTATTCAAGCTAAATAAATCATATCAAATTCACCACTGATATTGAATTTTCATTACAGCTCAGGTATTTTCAGTATATCCCGATGACCAAACCCCAGGAAATCTTATATGTCAGAGCCAGACTGCCTGTTTTGCCGGATTATTGATAAAAAAATACCGGCTAGTATTGCCTACGAAGATGAGCTAGTACTGGCTTTTCATGATATTGCCCCGCAGGCACCTGTCCATATTTTAATTATTCCCAAACAGCATCTTGCAACCATTAACGACTTTAGCAGTGATGAACAAAGCCTGCTCGGACATATGGTACTGACCGCCAAACAACTGGCCCTGAAACTGGGTGTTGCAGAGGATGGTTATCGGCTGAATTTTAACTGCAACCATCTGGCCGGACAATCTGTTTTTCATACCCACCTACACCTGCTGGCCGGCCGTGCCTTTCACTGGCCTCCGGGTTAATCCTGTAAACGCTCAAAGACGCTTTTCTGAATATCGTTATTCCAGTGAAAAACACAGGCAAAATCAGCATTCGGCTCCACTCTTAAATCACAGCTATCATTAATAAATGCTGCTTCAGGAACCGACCATTGTGTAAATTCCCTGTCACAAAGCCCTTCAGGTCGATTGCGTTCACTGATGTACTGCAACTGCATTTTATTATCCCGTTGAGTCCAGCGGTATTGTGTTTCATAAACAAAGCACTGTTGATCCTCTGAATATTGATGGTACAGTCCGCTGCCATCGGTATTTATTTCATCAATACCATCCACTTCCAGCTGACAGCCATCACCGACATTGTAGGCACGAAACTTTCCTGTCAGTCCAGAAGGTATTTGCTGTGCGGCCACTCCCAGTTGCATTTGTAATGAATTTTCCCAGCCCCGGGGCACAATATCACTTTTATATTGGCTGGTTCCGGAAATTCTGCTGATTTGATTAATGGTTTCATCAAAGTAAATACATATTTGTGCCGGTAGTTTTTGCTCCTGCACATTTAAAAGCTGTTTTAATGCTTTAATAACCTTTAGCAATTCTGAATAATTGATAGTTTCCTGTATCAAACCATTACCGGTTATTTTTTCCTGACCCAGAGCCTCGGCATATTGTGCGGCCGGTTGTCCGCTGTACAAAACCAGATGCTGACCTTTTATAGCCAGAGACACGGGTATCCCTGCCGCATCCAGCACAGGATGAGATATTCGCTGCGGTGTTTGTGAAGGCGTAAGTCCAGCCGTGGCTGAGTTAAAACCGGCCAGTAACTGCCAGACTCGCAAGGGGTTTTCGGCTGCAATACTCATGATCATGGATAACTCAAATGGTTTCTGACTCACGTTCATCTTCTGCACAGCAAAAGCAATACCATGAATACCTTCCGCAACCCCGGTCATCAGTGCAACCATCGCCGGATTAGTTCGGGCAATTTTTTTCTGCATTTTAAGCAGCGGTTTACATTGAAAATGGGTATTTTTAAAGGCCTGTGAAATATAAAAATACATGGAAGATAATTGTGATAAATCAAGGCCCAACCCCATACCCACAATATTCTGCTCAGCACCGTTTCTGATATAAGCCGGTATAAAACCTCTAAAAGACTTCAGTTCAGCCATTACGTTCGGGTTGTTCAGCTCCAGTAATAGTTTAAATTTACTGTCTACCTGACTGCCGTCATATTTAAAATGGCTATAACCGCCAGTCAGACGAGGCATATAGTGAATTAATGTGGTTAAATCCGCCTGACACTCAGCCGTACGAAACTCTTTCAATGCTGAATTTTCCTGTGCCAGGTCAATACCGATAGTCTTATTATGCTTGAATAAAGACTGCACTAATAATTCAAAATCAACAAAACTGACGGCCTGCGGCAAATAATGGTTTTGTTGCATAATGCCTGACAATTTGTCTGTATCAGCCAGCGACTGTTCAGGTTTTGACAAACCCAGGATAAGACTAAGCTGTTGCTCATTTATAGCTTTATGAATAAGTGCCAGAGTGGCTGTTGCAGGCGAGTTCGGTGAATTTTTAAAAGCTACAATTAACTGCAGATCCTGCTCCAGAGCATAACTTCGATAGCTTTGCTGCTGATAACTTTTAAGCTGGTAATTTAAACCGGAGATCCGCGAAGCCCGTTCAAATGTCTGTAGAAAAGTCGACTCATCTGCTACCCATACTTTTATAACTGGGCTGTTCTCCTGCAGATAAAATACCCCGGCAAATATTGGCGACAAACCATATTGCGTTTGAAAAAGTGAGCTTGCGGATTGGGTATCAGATGCATTTATAGTCTGCTGCAGATCCAGAAACAATTGATATAAAAAGGCAAACGCTTTTTCACCCTGCCCCTGAGACTCAGTTAAGACAGTTTCTGGAAATACACTGGGGCTTATGAGTGGAAAATCAGCCATATTAACCAGTTCGGTATTACCCGAAAAAAATACTGTATCAGCGGGCACATGGGTTAATAAGGGATTTTTCTGAGCGTGCAGACAGGGACTCAATAACAGCAACAGAGCCGGCATAACATATCTTATGTAGTGTCTCATATCTTTTCCCTGATAAGTTTTATCCATATCAATTTGATTATTCCTTTCCCCACCCCAAGATAGAGGTAAACA
Organism: Gammaproteobacteria bacterium; assembly: GCA_027071355.1. Taxonomy (GTDB): domain Bacteria; phylum Pseudomonadota; class Gammaproteobacteria; order GRL18; family GRL18; genus JANELJ01. The sequence continues at coordinate 15,308 of JALSUJ010000320.1, forward strand.
AAGATATAGCAACTAATAGCAACTAATAGCAACTAATAGCAACTATATGTTTACTCCAGTCTGTCATATAATCAGCAGGTCTTAAATTTTTGTAAGTTACAAATTTTACGCCAAACCTGGAGATATTACATGTACTTTTTCCTGCGCTGGTTTTACATGCTGTTCTTGATAGTTTTTGTTTCAGGTTGTGCCGGGAATAATTCATCCGTGCAACACAAACATCCCCTGTTAAATAAAATCTGGTCCGTTTCCCAGCAGCAGTTTATAAGTCAGCAGGCACTACAGCAAGAATTACTTGCGCATAATCTTATACTGCTGGGAGAAACCCATGATAATAAACAGCACCACCGTTTACAGGCTGATATTGTCAAACTGCAGGTCGAACAGCAAAAATCCCCCGCTGTGGCCTTTGAAATGCTCAACCAGGAGCTGCAAAGCACGATTACGCAATTTCAGCAGCAATATTATCAAACGCATCAAGGCTCAAACAATATAACAGATGACTTTGCCTCAATCGTTCACTGGGAACAATCTGGCTGGCCGGATTACAGCTACTATCGTCCCATCTTCAAACAGGCACTGGAAAATAAATTACCCATTATTGCTGCCAATCTGGATATCAAACTGGTTAGAAAAGTGATCAAACAGGGGCCTGAAGTTCTGCCTGAAAAGTACCAGAACTTACTAAAAAAGTATCCCTACCCGGCTGTCGTACAGCAGGAACTGGAACTTAACATACAAGATTCACATTGCGATATGCTGCCAGAAAAAATGCTGGCACCCATGCTGTCCGGCCAGCAGGTCAGAGATATTGCCATGATGGATGCAATTAAAAAAGCTCTGCAGAAAAATCCCAGGCTGATCCTGATCGCTGGATCCGGCCATACCCGAACCGATTACGGCATTCCCTGGTATCTGAATCAGGAACTGCACCAACAGCAGCCCGAATTAAAAATTTTAAGCCTGGCTTTTGTGGAAGTCAGTGAGGATAAACAAAAGCCCTCCGACTATGCTCAGGCCTGGGGTCTCCCTATGTCAACATACCTGAGGCATATGCCTTTTGACTATGTATGGTTTACCTCCCGTGCTGAACGGGAGGATCAATGTGAAAAAATGAAGGCTTTTATGAAAAAGAAAAATAATAATTAAGGGCTGTTAAACCTAAATAAATTATTTCACTAAACTTTCGAAAATTTTAAATCCCGCCACATAGGTTCCTACCGCAGAGCCCAGGGTGGAGAAGAAAAACACCAGCAGGGTTCGAGCCACCTTGTTTTTCCACCAGCCGGAAATATGGGTGGTATCTTTTCTTAAGGCACTGAAATCACCCACATTGGGTTTTCTGAGATAAAGCTCAATAGCCGCAGTTACCATACCGGCACCAATAGTGGGATTCAATGAAGTAATTGGAGCCGCAATAAAGGCACCAATCACCGTCAGCGGATGACCTTTTGCCAGAGCAGCCCCCAATGCAGACAGAGAACCATTAATCATAACCCACCAGATAAGCATCTGCAGACCCAGATCGGTACTTTTGCTAAACCCAATACCAAAACCAATCAGCAGAATAAGGACAATAATCCAGGGAATAAATTTAGGCCATTTGCTTTTTTCCGGCAGAGCTTCCAGCTGTTCTATGGTGGACTGAGCTTTTTCATGCAGCGCTTCCGAGCTGGTGATCTCTTCATCTTTAGCCAGATAGGATTCTATCCCTTTTAAATGCCCGGCGCCCACAACCGCCAGAATAGACTGATTATCAGATTCTGTGACAATCTGTTCCAGTTTCGCCGCCATATACCGGTCACGTTCATCAATCAGCGGGGTATATAATTCTTTCGCTTCTTCTGCAAATTGCGAGAAGGTGGTTTCCAGTATATCGCCTTCTTTAAGACGCTCAATTTCATCTTCAGAGACTTTTTCACTGGTTACAACACTCCCCAGTAAGCCGCCAATAATACCCATTTTTTTCCACCAGGGTACATTATTATAAACCCGCTTAAGAGTCGTCCCAACTTCCCGGTCAATCAGATGAATATTACAATGCCCGGCTTCGGCCTGCTCAATAGCCATGCGCATTTCTGCGCCCGGCTCAATGCCGAATTCTTCTGCCATTTTCTGCTGATAGGCTCCCAGTGCCAGAGAAGCAATGACCATAGCTGCCTTCCCTTCCTTAAAAACCTTAAACAGATCCATTTTGGCCAGAGAGTCAGGGTCAATCATACTGCTGTAGCGGCTGGGACAAAGCTCTATGGCCACACCATCATAGGCACCGGTTTCCAGTAATTCTTTAACCTTATCCGCACTGGCTTTGGAGACATGGGCGGTACCCAGCACGGTAATGGTTTTACCGGCCAGAGTATGTTTAAAAATGGGTTCTTCCTGATCCGATGTATCGGTGTCAGAATGGATGTCCGTATTTTGTTGTTCCACAGGGTTGGGTTACCTTTTTAATTATTCAGCGTAATATTATACGTTGTATATTTTATTTTTGAGTGTTTTTTTAATCTGGAAGACTTTCCTGTTCCAGTCGGGTCAGGGATTGCAGGGCGTATTGATTAGTGCTACCGCAAAATTCTTCACTGGCCTGAAATTTCAGACAGGCATCCGGGCGCTCCTGTTGTCCGAACAGCTGACATAAATTATCTGTATCCAGCTGAATACAGCGCTGCCCAGCGGATTTACCCTCAGGCATACCCGGAATTGCAGAGCTAATAGAGGGAGCGATACAACAGGCGCCACAGCCCACACGACATTGCATACTTATTGCCATAATAAATTTTATCAATATTACTCTGAACTGAGGATCAGATATTGGGTGTCTCTTTATGAAGTTTCAGAAACATGGATGTTTCTGCAAAGCCTCCATGGAAGGATTCACGGCGTCTTCATAAAGAGACACCCAATATCTGATACGGATTCATAATCCTAAATACAAATAAGTCATAACTCTGGATAATAATAAAAAAGGCCGGACAAGCCGGCCTTTTTTACTGGAAAGTCAGAATTTACTTCTGGGCTTCCTTACGCTCTCTGGTTTCTTTAATCACTTCTTCAGCAACATTCTTTGGACATGGGCTGTAGTGTGAGAATTCCATGGAGAACTGACCACGACCCGATGTCATGGTACGCAGATCACCAATATAACCAAACATTTCACTCAGAGGTGCATCCGCTTTAATACGCACACCAGTTGGAGTGGATTCCTGATCCTTAATCATTCCACGACGACGATTCAGATCACCAATACAGTCACCAACATGATCTTCTGGCGTAAATACGTCCACTTTCATAATAGGTTCCAGTAACTGAGGTCCGGCTTTGGGCATAGTTTGACGATAGGCGCCATTGGCTGCCAGTTCAAATGCCATAGCAGATGAATCCACCGCATGGTAAGCACCATCTGTCAGCTCAACATGAACATCAACCACCGGGAAGCCTGCCAGAACACCTTCATCCATCATTCTACCAAAGGCTTTTTCAATAGCACCCCAGTATTCACTGGGTACATTACCGCCGGTAACGCTTGAGTCAAAGGTATAACCGCTATTAGCTTCGCCGGGCTCAATAATATAATCGATACGACCGAACTGACCGGAACCACCGGACTGTTTCTTATGAGTGTATGTGTCTTCAACACGCTGAGTAATGGATTCACGATAGGCAACCTGAGGTTTACCAACTTCAACATCCACACCATGAGTACGCTTAAGAATATCAATTTTAATATCCAGGTGTAGTTCACCCATTCCTTTCAGAATAGTTTCACCACTATCTTCATCGGTTTCTACGTGGAAAGAAGGATCTTCTTTAACCATCTTGTTCAGCGCCACACCCATTTTCTCGGAACCGCCCTTATCCTTTGGATTAATGGCAATGGAGATAACGGGATCTGGGAACACCATAGGTTCCAGAGTGGCCGGGTTTTTAGGATCGCATAGAGTATGACCGGTCTGAGTATTTTTCAGACCTACAAAAGCAACAATGTCCCCGGCTTCACAGAAATCCAGTTCTTCACGAGAGTCAGCATGCATTTCTACAATACGGCCAATACGTTCTGTTTTTCCAGTAAAAGTATTTAACAGAGTCATGCCTTTTTCCACCCGACCGGAATAAATACGGGTAAAGGTCAGCGCACCAAAACGGTCATCCATAATTTTAAATGCCAGGGCACGAACTGGCCGATCAACGTCAACAATAGCGTATTCACCGGTTTCATTACCTTCCAGATCGACTTCCGGCTGAGGAGGAACTTCAGTCGGATTTGGCAGATAGTCAACAACCGCATTCAGAACCAGCTGAATACCTTTGTTTTTAAACGCTGAACCGCAATAAGTCGGGAAAAAGTCCAGCGCAATAGTACCTTTACGAATACAGAGCTTGATATCATCAATAGCAGGTTCTTCACCTTCCAGATAAGCTTCCATTAAGTCATCGTCCTGCTCCAGAGCAGTCTCGATTAACTGTTCACGGTATTCTTCTACCTTGTCAACCATATCTGCTGGTACATCAGTGATCTCATACTTACTGGGGTCACCAGAATCATCCCAGACCCAGGCTTTACGAGTCAGAACATCAACAACGCCGCTAAAGTCATCTTCAATACCAATAGGTAACGTCATAACCAGAGGATTAGCCTGCAGGACATTTTCAACCTGCTCCACAACCCGATAGAAATCAGCACCCAGACGGTCTAATTTATTAACAAAAATAACCCGCGCGACACGTGATTCATTGGCATACCGCCAGTTGGTTTCGGACTGGGGCTCAACACCGCCGGAACCACAGAAAACGCCCACACCACCGTCCAGAACTTTCAGGGAACGGTAAACTTCAATGGTAAAGTCAACGTGTCCGGGGGTGTCAATAATATTCAGACGGTGACCATCCCATTCACAGGAAGTTGCTGCAGACTGAATGGTAATACCACGCTCCTGCTCCTGTTCCATAAAGTCGGTGGTTGCTTCACCATCATGTACTTCACCAATCTTATGGGTTTTACCCGTCAGATTCAAAATACGTTCGGTAGTTGTGGTTTTACCCGCATCAACGTGTGCGAATATGCCTATGTTACGGTATTTGCTTAAATCAGCCATAATAATACTCTGGTTAAACTTTTGTTATTCAAAAATTGTTAATCAATAAAAAAAACGGTTTTCAATGAGTTAAGTGTTTTCAGGCCAGGCCTGGACACCTTTCCGACAGTAAAAAAGTACCCTCACTAATAAAACCATCTATTAGCGTCTAAGGCTCTGATATACAAACGGAAAATCGCCTCGGCCGACACAGGGCTCCTGGTTTTTTTTAAGTGACTTAAAAAAATTCAGGGCGGCATAAAATCTGGCCAAAAGCTGATATGCGTAGAAAATTACCGCGATTGTAGTGATTTTGTGCTCAAAATTCAACAAAAATAGTTATTTATTAACAAATTTTTAAAAACCGGACAGCACTGATGCCTGTCAATGACATCATCTCTAATGAGCGTTATAGTAAAATTATAGAGAAAGGATTCAAAAGAGAATAGCATATTATTAATTATCCTGTACGAACTTCTTGTACGGACATCTTGTACAAACAGGGTTATGAGGCTGTTCTAATGAAAACCATTTTAAATCTGCTCATTCTGGTGCTGATACTGGTTCTGCCCATGAATAGTACCCCTGATTCTAAATATGACTGGGAACTGGTCAGGGATGAAGATGGTATACAGATTTATCTCAAGGAGTTCTGGGCAGATAAAATCAAATCGTTTAAGGGTGTCATACAAATTCGTACTTCCATTGACAGCCTGCTGGCTGTGATTACAGATATGAAATCCTGCAGTCAGTGGGTACACCATTGCAAAAAACAGACACTGCTGTTAAGAAAGTCATTTTCTGAGTGTTACCATTAACTCCATTACATGCCCTTTCCTGTACTGAATCATGAATTTATACTTTCTTCTCTTATTAGCCGTATTACAGAAAAAATATCAGCAGGCTCATTTACGCTTGAATCAACAGGGTCAGATTTTGGGAATTAAGTGGCTAAATCATTAGCTCCCGGTGCCAACTCCTGATAGTGATTTTTTTCTAACCAGCGGCTTAAAAAATGTTCCACATCTTCAGCATTTAAGGGTTTGCTAAAGTAATATCCCTGTATTAAATGACATTCCTCAACCTGCAAAAAGGTCAGTTGTTCAATCGTTTCAACCCCTTCAGCTATGGTATTCATCTTTAACCCACGAGCCATAGATATAATCGTTTTAACCAGAATCGCGTCTTCAGCATCACTGGTCATATCTCTGACAAAAGACTGATCAATTTTAACAATATCTATGGGAAAACGTTTCAGATAACTCAGGGAGGAATAGCCTGTACCAAAATCATCCAGTGCTATTGCAACCCCTAATCTGGCTATTGCCTGTAATGATTCCAGTACATGTGTGCTTTCCTGCAGCAGCAAAGACTCTGTAATCTCTATTTTAAGCAATTCTGAAGCACAATTCTGTTCCAGCAGAACGTTTTTAATGGTTTCCGGCAGGCGCCGGTTTTCAAACTGCCGGGAAGATATATTGACTGATACAGACATATCATTGCGAAATTCTTTGTTCCATTTTTTAATATGTTTTACTGCCTGCTGCAGGACATACAGACCTATCTCATCAATCACACCTATAGACTCTGCAACAGGGATAAACTCGGCCGGAGAAATCAGACCGATATCCTGATTTTCCCAGCGTACTAAAGCTTCAAAGCCATAAATTCGATTACTTTTTAAATCAATTTGAGGCTGATACACCACATAAATTTCATTTCTTTCCAGTGCAGAACGCAGATTATTTTCCAGCTCAAAACGCCTTCTTGAACTTTCATTCATACTTTTAGTAAAGTAACTGTATTGATTTTTCCGGTTATTTTTAGACTGGTACATGGCAGTATCAGCATTTTTTATTAACACTTCCGGTTCCTGACCATCATCAGGAAAAATACTGATGCCAATACTGACACCAATATAAAATTCATGTCCGGAAATTAAAAATGGCTGCTGCAAAGAATTAATCAGCTTCTGGGCAACTATAGCGGCTTCTTTGGCATCCTTAAGTTTTTCCAGAATCACCAGGAATTCATCGCCACCCTGACGAGATAAAATATCTTCTTCGCGAATACAGGCTTTAAATTTTTGAGCCACTTCTTTTAAAACCTTATCTCCAAAAGAATGTCCAAGAGTATCATTAATCTGCTTAAAATTATCCAGATCAAGAAACATAATAGCCACTCGGGTTTCCTGACTGGTTTTCTGACTGCGTCTGGCACGAGAAATAGCCTGTTCCAGTTCTTCTGAAAGCAAAGTACGGTTTGGCAAACCAGTTAACTGATCGTGCTGAGCCATCCGTTTCATTTCTTCCTGAGATATTTTTAGATCGGTGATATCAGAAAATGTAGCCACATAATTGGTCACCCGGCCATCAGCATTTTTGACCACACTGATAATTTTCCATTCGGTATATAAATGTCCATCATGATGACGATTAATGAGCTCTCCCTGCCAGTGCCCCTTATTTTTCAGATCATTCCATAGCTTTTGATAAAATTCACAATTATGTTCTCCAGAAGAAATATAATTAGGTGTTTTACCAATAACCTCATCTTCCGAGTAGCCTGTAATTTTAGAAAAGGCCTTATTAACCGCAATAATCCGTACTTGAGCATCAGTGATCATAATGCCCTCTGTAGTGCTGTCATAAACAGTCGCAGCCTGATGTAATTTGGTTTCCAGCTCCTGCCTTTCCGTCACTTCACGGGCTATTCCTAATAACGCATAAACTTTACCGCTAGAGTCATATAACGGTGTTTTATAGGTATCAAAAATATGATAAGAACCGTCTGAAAAAGTAGCCGGGTCATAAGGGTTGGTCAGGGTTTTGCCCTGAATAACCATTTGATCATCAGCTCGGAAACCACGGATCCCCCTGGACTCATTCCCATAAACCAGCTCTTTTGAAAATCCCATTTCAATATCCGTTTTACCATAAAAGTCTTCCGGCCTGAGATTAAGAGCCCGAGCATACCCTTCATTAACAAATAAATAACGAAATTTCCGGTCTTTTATAAATATCCAGTCAGGGGTTGCATTAATAACCGTTTTTAATAATTGTTCCGAAGCTTCAAGCTTCTCACTTGCCACAACCTGGTCGGTAACATCTGTTGAGGTCTGAACCATGGAAAACTGATTATTTCCAGTGGTAACAGGAGCCAGTGAAAAACTAAACCAGCGTTTTTTATCCGGAAAATAAAAGCGCCTGGATGCCATGGGTTTTATACTTCGAATATGCTCACACAACTCACAGTTTTCTTTACCTGCAATCTGGGGGTGAAAATAATCATGTACATGCTGCTGAAGAATACTTACGTCTGTTTTACCCACATACTTTTTAGCAAAACGATTTAATTGTAAAATTTTACCCTGCTGATCAACCACGACCGCAATATGAGGAATCGCATCATAACTGCTGGATGTCTGTGCCAGTACCGAAAAAGGTTCTTTTAAAGTGGTGACAATAATAGCCTGATAAATCATCCAGAAAGAAAGAAATTTAAATAAATGTCCGACTACAAATGGCACTCCATAAAAATTATTATAAAGAGTAAAACAGATTTCTGAGCCAATGGTCAAAGAAATAGAACTGAGAATATAGATAAGAATCTTATGGCTGAAAACCCGCCGCATACTGATATAAATAGAGATTGACAGTAGTAGTAATGCGATAACAAAATATTCAATAAATACTTTAATAGTGGTCAGACCATGACTGGTCAGCATGGAGGGTTGCGGCAGCTTAAAGGATGCCCAGCCAATTAACAGGGCAATACCTGCACAAAGACCAAACATCCAGTATATATTCAGCGATTTTTTTAAAAACAGCGGTGCTGAAAGTACCAGAAAAGCTTCAAAAATACGGGTGTACACCCAAAAATGTAAGGTAACTTCCGCATCTGTTAAATTAAAAAAAGGCATACCGGGAACGGTAAAGGTATGCATTCCATCCAGTATGGCAATCCAGAAATATCCAATACCCAGATAGATAAGAAAATTGTTCTGAGAATAGTGGCGGGTATTTAAAGCCACCACCAGCATTAAAATCCCAACCACCACAGAAAACAGTTCCGCCATCGTATGAAACAGCAGAACACCATTATTCCAGCGCAACAGGATAAGACTTAGCAGAATGACTATCGGTGCTATAGAAATCTTGATGGTGTCTTTAGTCAGCATGCAATATACATTTCCAGCACATTAGGAATAAAATTTGTGACTGATATCTGAAGCTGATTTTCCAGTCAGAATAGAGTCATTGCAGAATCTGACTCTATTCTTAAGATTAGTACATTTTTTTTATAATAATAGCCTGAATTTAAAGAATTTAATCGAACATGGCAAAAGGATGTACTATTACCTGTTCACCGCTTTTAATCGCTTGCGCATCGTCGGGCATATAGATAAAGCAATTGCCCCGGCTCATTGAACTTAAAACGCCGGAACCCTGTTTACCTGTAGTGGCTACACTGAGCCCATCAGCATTGTGCTGCAAAATACCACGCTGTATTTCTGTTCGTCCCGGCAGTTTACGTATATCCGACTGACAGTTCACCCTGAAATCAACTGGGCTTACTTCGTTACGTCCCAGAAGTTGCAAAAGGGCCGGGCGGACAAAATACATAAAAGTCACCATGACAGCCACCGGATTACCCGGCAGCCCAAAAAACAGAGCCTGATTCAGCCGTCCAAAGGTTAGAGGCCGTCCAGGCTTCAGATGCAGTTTAGAAAAATAAATGGCACCATTTTTATCCAGAGCCTGCTTTATAAAATCGGCATCACCCACGGATACCCCACCGGAAGTAATAATCATATCCACATCTGAGGCCACTGAAAGCAAAGTCTGTTCTATAACTTCCTGAGTATCCGGTATCACACCCAGATCGATAACTTCTACTCCGGCTTTCTGCAGTAAACCACTAATGGTATAACGGTTACTGTCATAGATCTGATCACCATCCAGGGTTTCTCCAATACTGCGGATCTCATCACCACTGGAAAATACCGCAACCCGGGGTTTTCGATGCACCTGAACGGACGCGATGCCAAGTGAAGCCAGAACGCCCATCTGGGCAGCTCCTACCAGACTCCCTGCAGCCAGGACAATACTGCCTTGGTCAATATCTTCACCAATATAACGGACATTAGCACCCTGCTTTATATCCCGGCCAAGCGTCATTTGAGCATCATTGATGTGTGTTTTTTCCTGCTCAATAACCGTATCCACACCTTCAGGGATCTTTGCACCGGTCATAATGCGCACGCATTCATGTTCACCAATAGTCTGCTTGAAAGTCTGCCCAGCCAGAGCCTGACCTATAATTTTATAACTCTGACCGGCTGCCTGCACCGGCTCAGAGCATTTAAAACCATAACCATCCATTGCTGAATTATTAAAGTTGGGTACATTGATTGGGGATATAATATCGTCTGCCAGTGTCATACCCAGAGCATTAGGCAGGATCACTGTCTGCCGGTTATCCAGCTCACTGATCTGCTGATGGATAATAGCCAGTGCGGCATCTACGCTTAAAACATCGGTATTCATATTTGTCCTTTTACTCTGAAAATTATTTTGACTTTATATTCGGAGTCTTATGAGTTATTTTACCCTGATAAAGATGAATATGCTGAGTAAAATCCAGCTCTCCTGATAAAGGGTCATGACTTGTCAAAACAAGTGCGATATTATCTCTGCATAAGTGATTAATTAAGGTATAACATTTCCTTCTTGATTCCTTATCCATATTAGAAAACGGTTCATCCAGTAATATTATATCCGGTTGAGTGATCCAGGAACGTACAATAGCCACTCGCTGTTTTTCACCGCCGGATAATTCCCGGCAATCTCGGTTAATAAGATCCTGTAAAGAAAATTCTTCCAGCATTCGGCTAACCTGCTGCTTAATCTGTTCCCCGGATAAGCCTTTGCGCTTTAAACCATAAGCCACATTATCAAACACACTGCCGTGAAAAAGATAAGGCTGCTGATGCAGATAACAGACTCGCTGACGCAAAACCCTGCGCATTCTGGACCAGTTATGTTCAAGCTGTTGTCCATTATGCGGCGACAGGCTGATGTATGCCTGTTCCGGTTTGAGCAAACCAGCAAGGATTTTTAACAGGGTTGATTTTCCAGAACCATTCTGACCGGTCATTAATACCAGCTCAGCATTACTGAGCTGTATATCTACCCCGTTAAGAACGACCCTGGAGCCTCGTTTAAGACCAATATTATTAAACCGTACAGACCAGTTATCCATTAATGGATCACCTCACCTTTACCCTGAACACCGGTCAGTACAAAATTAAGCAATAAGGCCATGGTTAATAGCACCATGCCCAGTGCTATCCCCTGCACAAAACTGCCCTTACTGGTTTCCAGGGCAATGGCAGTAGGAATATTTCGGGTATGATTCAGAATATTACCTCCCACCATCATAGATGATCCCACTTCCGCAATAATTCGCCCGAACGCGGCAATAACGGCAGCCATCAGTCCAAAGCGGACTTCTTTCAGTACCGTTATGGCCGCATAAAATGGTGAGGCTCCCAGAGTAATAGCCGTTTCCCAGGCCCGCTGATCTGAGGACTGCAAACTGGCATGGCTCATGGCCACTAATAAGGGAAAGCATAAGATTATTTGCCCGATAACCATGGCATCCTGGGTAAATAATAAATGCAGCTCACCAAAAGGACCCGAACGGGATAATAATAGATACAAAGTCAGTCCCACTACAACCGCAGGAATAGCCAGCGCCGTATTAAAAAGCGTAATCACCAGACGACGACCAGGAAAAGTATAATAGGCCAGTACAAAAGCCAGGGCAATGGCGGGTAGAGTCGCAATTAAAATGGCTTTTAAGGAAACCGAAAAGGATACACTGATAATACGCCATACTTGGGTATCACCGGAAAATAATAAGTTCAGCGCCTGCAGACTGGCACTCATAATGTCATCCATTTAATATCTCAATAGCTAATAAAGTCATAAGTCATAAGTCATAAGTCATAAGTCATAAGTCAGTATAAAATACCGTATCAGGCTCAAACACGCTGGCCGCAAATCTCACATCCCGTTCGAGGGGTAACCTGCATGGTCTGCCATTGCATACTTAATGCATCAAACAATAAGGTTTGTCCAGTCAATGGCTCTCCCGCACCGGTTATCAGCTTAATTGCTTCAATGGCCTGCATACTGCCGATAACACCCACTACCGGTCCCAGCACACCATTAGCACTACAGGTCTGATTCAGCCTGCTGTCCGGGTTATGAAAACATTGATAACAGGGACTGTCTTTCTGTGCAGGGACAAACACACTGAGCTGCCCTTCCCAGCGAATAGCGGCTCCGCAAACCAGAGGCTTGCGGTATTTAAAACAGGCTTTATTAATTGCAAAGCGACTGTTCAGATTGTCGGTACAATCCAGAATGATATCCGCCTGTGCAATGGCCTGTTCTAAACGTTCACCTTGCAGAGAACGCTCAATAGTAGCCAAACTCACTTCAGGATTTAAGGCATTAAGTGTCTTTTGACAGGCCTTAACCTTAGCTTCCCCCTGCATGGCATAATTATAACTGATTTGACGCTGCAGATTCGTCAGTTCAACCCGATCAGGATCGGCCAGAGTCATTTGCCCAATGCCTGCAGCAGCAAGATAAAGCGCGGCAACCGTTCCCAGGCCGCCCACACCAATGATCAGGATATGAGCTGCAAGCAGTTTCTGCTGCCCGCTGATATCGATTTCCGGCAGCATAATCTGGGCATTATAATGCAATAGCTGCTCATCGTTTAAATCTATTGCTTGACTATGCGTTGTGTGTCTATGCGATGTTTTGTCTGTCATATGTCGGTCAGCTGGTATATTTTATTATGCAGGTTAATCATCCATGTTATAATTATCAAAACCTTATTGATAATCGGGGGGAGTTCTCAGTTACCGCTCCAGGCCACTATAATAACCAAAAAATATGACTTTAGATAATTTATTACGCAGTGGCTTTATCTTTCAAAATAAAGAATCTGAATTAAAACTCAAATACCAGTTTTTTAACAGCCTGCTGCTCATCAATGTACTGATGGTTAGTCTGGCAGCTATTATCCGTTATCAGCAGGGTGAATATGCTCAGGCTCTTATTGACTCTGCCTATTCCTCGCTGGCTGCAATTACCTTATTACTGAATAGAAAATCACGTTTTTTTTTCTCGCCTTTAGTTAAGTTTGTTATGCTTTTTTCACTGGTTATTGTGGGACTAACCTTTTTTAACAGTCCGAATGCCTATGTTGGTATAGGCTGGTTTTATGTACTGATCCTTATTGTATTTTTTCTTAGTGAGAAAAAATTCGGCTTCTTTATTCTTTTTCTGTCGATATTAATTATTCTGGGAGTGGAATATTTTCGAACAGATACCAGCCATTTTAAACAGGCAGCCATGGGCTTATTCCCCTTTGTAGTGTTTTCACTATTTATTGGACTGTATGAAAAACGCAATAGAATGCAGAATACCTTACTTAAAGATCAAAATCGGCTGCTGGAAAGTTACTCCTTTAAAATAGAAAATTATGATCTGATAACAGGGCTGCCCAATAGAAAACTCTTTATGGAGCATTTAAATAACCGGGCTTTAATAGCCAGAAAATACCATAGAGAATTTTCTCTGCTACAAATCGATATAGATAATTTTAAAGACATCAATGATTCATATGGCCATTTATTTGGAGATAAAGTATTACTTGAAATTTCCACACGGCTGAAAAATATTTTATGGGCACAGGAAAGTCTGTGTCATATTGGCACGGATGAATTTATTATTATAGTTGACGATACCAGTTCAGACAAATTGATTAAACTGAGTAATGAAATCCAGCAGACCATTGCCGGTGAATTCGTTATTAACCGGCAGAAACTCTTTATTACTATTGCTCTGGGAATTGCCCGGTTTCCAAAGGATGCTGAGGAAGCCAATACTCTAATTAAGAA
>JALSUJ010000321.1 GCA_027071355.1 Gammaproteobacteria bacterium
GCTTAATTGTAAATATCGCATTAGCGGTATGGTAATCAACATTGCCAGTCCAATTTCATTATTACCCGCTATAAAGGTTCCTGATGGTCCCTGGACACGAAAACCACCTCCTGTAATTAAGGTAAAAATACCGCCTTTTACGCCATAAAACCCCAGAGACATTACAATTGTCCAGACCAGGGCATTAATTCGTTCTTTATTATTAATCAGCATCATAGTTAAAAAGATAGTAACCTGAATTTTCCAGACTTTATCCCACTCATGCCAGGCGTAATCACTATACACAGCAAAATTGGTTGTAATAAACATCCAGATAATAAAAATAATAAGAATAATGGTTTCACGAGTAACCGGTATTTTTCCCCGTTCTTCTTTTTTAGCAAACAATAAGCCTGTTAATAAGGCCAGAAATACAATAAGTACCACAGGCATTGTGGTAACAAAGCCATAAGCCAGTCGATGCGGGTTCATATAACCCAGCCAGGCCAGTACTAGAATCCCATACCATGGTCGATACAGGACAAAGGGTAAACTGCCTATTAAGGCTAAAAATACAGCAATATCTCTCATTGTCGTTTGACCATTTTAATTTACTGATACCTTGCTAATAACATAACGGAACTTTCCTGATTTTTCTGACTTGATATTATCAACATGATCTATATTTATATTGACTGACTGTCCCAGGCGTTTTTTAAAGGTGCTTATAATAGCTTTATCATTATTTGTATCATAACTATTATTGGTCATAATCTGCACGGTTGTGTTATCTATATCTTCCTGGATAATTTTAAAATTTTCCATGCCTTTTAAATCTCTTAACACATAAATTAAGGCCAGACCATGCATAATGGTGCCATCTTTTGCGACAATAAAATCGGTTGTTCTGCCCTGTATTTCTTTTATAATGGGCAAGCCTCGACCGCATTGACATAGTTCATCTGACAGTACGGCAACATCTCCGGTTTTATATCGTATAAAGGGGAAATCTTTTGTTGCCAGGTGAGTTATAACTACTTCCCCACTTTGTCCATGAGGGAGAACATTACCCTGTGGGTCTATAATTTCAACGATAATGTCTTCAGCGGTAATATGCATACCTCCCTGCGGGCATTGATGGGCAATAAAACCGGCATCCCGGCCACCATAGCCATTGGCAACCGGACAAGCAAACACTGTGGATATTATGTCTCTTTGTTCATCATACAATCGTTCTGAGGTAACAAATACTACCTTGATGCCTAATTTATCCAGATTGATATTGTGTTTTTTTGCGTATTTGGCCATTAAAGAGATTGATGAGGGGTAGCCAAACAGCATTTTGGGTTTAAATGACTGTATTTCCTGTATAAAGTCTAATATTTTTGCATCTGACATTTCAAATGCAGGTAATAGCCTGGTGCGGATCATCCTATCACGGATCAGTCTGACTTTATCCTGTGCCCCTAGTTCAATAGGTGATCCCCAGATAACAATTTCCTTATCGCCAATATCCACATCCCACCATTGTGTTGCCCGCCATTTGGCGGCCACATCATGGCTGACTCTTTCATTGCCTATATAAAAGATTAATGGTTCGCCACTGGAACCACCGGTATTAAAGCGTGACAAACCTTCAGCATTTAATGCTTTTATATCGTCAATATTATTTCGAATCAGTGATTTGGTTAAAAAGGGTAGTTTTTGTAAATCTGAGATATGGTTAAAATCTTCGGCTGTTAAACCTTTTTCATGCAGTATTTTCTGATAGTAAGGGACATTTTCGGCACAACTGGACAGTAATTTTTTTAAGCGGGTGATTTGTAACTGCTGTAATTTTTCCTGATTCCACCATTGGGACTCATTGAGCTGATTTTTAACTTTGAGCGAGGTATGTTTTTTTAATCGCTCATGCAAAGGAAACAGGATTGATGCAATAAATTTTGTATATAAGGATGACATTTATCAGATTCCGTTTATTTCAGAGCCCGCTGCATGAGCTGTTTATGCAAGGTTTCGCATAAATCTCTTACTTCTGTATCAATTGGTTTTGGCTCTCTTAAGCGGATAGAGCGGGCATGCACATTTTTGCTGATCCGTGGTGTATATTTTAAACCCAGGAAATCAAAGATCTTCTGAAACTGCTGTTGTGGATTTCGCACCAGTTTTTCATAGGAGATAAGCATAATATTATTATTTTTATCAAAATTGTTTTCAAAAAATAAAATATTGCGATAATACCAGAAAATAGCGGCACCGGTGGCATCTGATATATCATCATGTACTAATTCACGAACCTTCTGATGTGTCGCATCTGACATCCCCTGACCTCGCCACTGACTGCCCAAACGGTCACCCGCCACCTGTCTGGCCTGATCAGCCTGGTTTTTAAATGATACTAACATGGAGTTAATCGAATCATCATAATGTCTTAATACCCAGATGGCTTTAGAGTTGGGAAAAGTATCCATTAATTCATTTAGCCGTTGCAGCTCGCACAGTGTTTTTATAACAAAATATTTGCCTTTTGATTGCTGATACAAGTCCATAAT
>JALSUJ010000322.1 GCA_027071355.1 Gammaproteobacteria bacterium
GTGAAAACCGAGTTGGAGCAACAGATTTGGAATGAGTGTTCCAGGCTAATCACAAATAGCATTATTTATTACAACGCAAGTTTATTGTCAGAATTACTAAAATCTAAAGAAAAAAATGGAGATCATAACTCTGTAGAATTGATTAAGATGTTATCACCAGTGGCTTGGAGACATATTAACCTTTATGGGCGTTATGAATTTAATAGACCTAATTTGTCTATTGATATGACGTAGATTGTTGATGAATTGATGGATTTAGACTTAAAACAAGAAATAATGCAATCTGATCTATAAAATCCTTATTTTACCTTTTCGTGGGGATGGGCAAAAACCCCCTATTAATGTAGTTACTAGAACAAACAGCCCCTGGCTCAGTATTAGTAAAATCTTCTTGACTCTGTACCATGATACGGACTCTATACTCAATAGTAACAAAAAATACTGATATTCAAGGGGTTAATTCTATGAAAAAATTAAGTTTATGGCTGATGCTGATAATTTTTGCAGGTTTAACGGGCAATTTGTCGGCTCAGGAATTAACACCGCCAGTGAAAGCACCTCAAGCAGATTTTATTAGTCAGGGAAGCTCTCATACCCTGGCAGAATATCGGGGCAAAAAGGTAATGCTATGGTTATTTTCTACCTGGTGTCATACCTGTGCTGCCGGTGTTAAAGCCCTGGCTGAAAAACATAAGGAATGGAAACAGCATGGATTAATCATTCTGGCCTTACGTAATTATAACAACGGTGGTTATCCGGGAGCGGATGTTGAACAATTTATTGCCCATTATTCACCCCCTTCTGCAACCAGAAACTGGGTTAAAGGTGAAGCCTCAGAGGAAATGAATAAAAGGTATAATTCACGCCAGTATCCGGATATATATTTTTTAATTAATGAGCAGGGTGTCATTCAGGAACAGGGCACGGCACCAGCCGTCTTTATAAAAAAAATAATTGATTTTGCCCGCTCAGACACTCAAAAAGAGGCTGTACAATGAGACTGATTATCAATGCTTTAAAGAATGTCTGGACTCTGTCTGCTTATCGATGGTTATCCGTGTCCGGCTTTGCGTTATTTTTTATACTGTATTTAATGACCCTGCCCTCCTCTTTCACCGGTGGACAAATTGGCTGGATTGCCCTGCAATACCTGGATCTATCTATGGTTATTTTATCATTTATTATGGCCTTACTGGTCGCTTTTATTATGACTCTAATGGTATGGTTAATTCGTCAGGGTCAAAAATCCAGCAAAGCATCAGCAACAGGGGGTATTTTAGTGGGTATTTTTGCACCCGTATTATGCTGTTCTCCTATTATTCCCATTATATTCGGCTCTATGGCCAGCCTTCTGCCATCATTTATAGGCTCCTCAGGTCCATTATTTCAAGGTTTTATTGCCACACATCAAATAGAACTGTTTACGATTGCCATTATTTTATTGCTTCTGGCTCTGTATCAAAATGCTAAAAAAGTTATACATGGCAATAGTTGTCATTTAAAATAAAATGGTGTTTTACAATTTTATGACTTTATCTGGATTATGAAAAATTCTAACTTAACCATTGGCCGTCTGGCCAAACTGGTACAGATTAATATTGAAACCATCCGTTTTTATGAGAAATCCGGATTAATTCAACAGCCGCCAAAGCCAGAACAGGGTTATCGTATCTATTCACAGGAAATAGTCACTCAATTACTATTTATAAAAAAAGCCAAACTTATTGGCTTTACGCTAAATGAAATAAAAGAGCTGTTAACCCTGGATGAAACGTGCAACTGTAATGAAGCAAAGCAGATGGCACAGCAAAAACTTGCTCTTGTTAATGAAAGATTGAATGATTTGCAGCGTATCAAACATACCCTGCAAAATTTTGTTGAGAGTTGTGAAAGAAATACTTCAATGGATAACTGCGCCATTATCCAGTCACTGAAAAATATAAGCTGATAAAGCCCCGAACTAATAAAGAATTGTTGTAATTATTCAGCATAATTTGAACTCCATAATAGTATCAATCAGTAGTACCTGTGTTTACGGGGTTTATGAAAACATGGATGTTTTCGTAAAGCGATACATGGATGTACTTGAGCGTCCCCGGAAATACAGGTACTACTGATTGATACGGTAATTTATACTGAATAATTACGAATTTATTTTATTACTCCAGCATAACCACTAAAGCGTTCTTAAATAACTAATAATTTGCCAGATTTCCTGTTCACTTAATTGAGATTTAAATGCCGGCATGGGTGATTTAAGAGGAGCTCCGCCTTCTGAAATAGTCCAGTTTAAATAGCCGTCACTGGCCATAGGCATTTTGGAAAAAGCTGCAATATTAGCAGGTTTAGGTGTCAGACCGACACTAGCAGGGCCATCCCCTATTCCAGTTGCACCATGACAGACGGCACAATTCTTATCGTATAGAGTTTTACCCGATTTCAGGATATCAGCTGAATTTGATTGAAATGGATTAGTTTTGTTTTGATAAGATGGATCAAAACCATTTTGCATAACAAATTGATGACGCTGCATGGACATATTCATACAGCCGCCATTCATCATCCCCATACGCTTCTGGCCATTCATCATTGCCATTGATTTTTGACCATTTTGCATGCCCATACAATCACCTTTCATCATACCGCCACGTCTCATGCCCATACGGTTCTGACCATTTTGCATATTCATACCATTGCCATTCATCATTCCCATATGACCTGGTTGTCCCTGCATCATGCCCACACCACTATGATTATTCATGTCGGCTGAAACCGTTGCAGATGATGCCAGTGAAATTGTGCTTAATAAAGCGAGTACAGGTAAGCTTACATTCTTTTTCATAATTTTTTCCTTAATAAGATATTAATGATTTTCTCCGTAAACAGTTTGAATTAATTTTTAATAGGAATTGCTAAACTGATGTCCGTCACATAAATATATCCGGCAATATCCTGACCTGTCTGTGCATTTTCGTGAATAATTTCTATGCCTCTCTCAAGAAGTTCATCTTTACAGATCAATTCCAGTTTAACTTCATTAATAATCCCTTCACCCAGCTCCAAGGAATAATTTTGCTCCTTATTGTCTATAGGACGTAATGTGCCATATACATCAACCACTGACAGATTACAGGGTTTATCGCAGAAATGATTAACCTTCAGTGCATGAATAATATCCGCTATCCGATTTCTATGAATAAAGGCTTTAATTTCTTTCATATTTTGTTCCTCACTTAATTTTTGAATTTTTATCAGCTTTATTCCGAGATTCCATCCACTCATAAATAACCGGTAATAAAATAAGTGTCAGTAAGGTTGAGGTAATCAATCCACCCACCACCACCGTTGCCAGCGGCCGCTGTGTTTCCGCACCCACTCCGCTTGACAGCAGCATGGGAATAAGGCCCAGAATAGCCACACTGGCGGTCATCATTACCGGTCTGAGTCTTAATTCTGTGCCTTTACGCACAGCCTCCCTGACGGACAATCCTTTTTCCTGCAGTTCATTTAAAAAACTGATCAGTACAATACCGTTTAACATTGCAACACCAAATACAGCAATAAAGCCAATCGCAGAAGGTACTGATAAATACTGACCGGTAATAAACAGGGATACCAGGCCGCCTATGGTTGCAAAAGGCACGTTAGCAATAATAAGTGCCGCATATTTAATGGAATTAAAAGCGGTATAGAGCAGTACAAAGATAAAAAACACCGTTAAAGGGACAATTATTGAAAGGCGTTTTAAGGCTCTTTGCTGATTTTCAAATGCACCACCCCACTCAACCCAGTAGCCAGGGGGTAAAGTGATCTGTTTTTTAAGCAGAGCATTAGCATCTTCAACAAAACTATTGACATCTCTACCTCTGACATCCATCTGGATGACAGCATAGCGCTGCAGTTGCTCTCTACGAATAAAGGAGTAACCTTCAGCCACACTGATATCCGCTACCTTTTTTAATGGAATAATGGCACCGCTGGCAGTTTTTAAAGGTATATTCTTAATACTCTCCACAGAGGTCTTGGCGCTGTCAGACAAACGCAGGGTAATATCAAAACGTCTGACCCCCTGAATTAAGGTGGTTACCGATTCATTGCCAATACCGTTTCTGACAATAGTCATGACTTCATCAGAATTCATACCATAACGAGCCAGAGCTTCACGATTGACCTTAATTTTAATCTGTGGTTTGCCCAGATTTGCCTCAAGCGCTAAATCACTAACACCAGGTACCTGAGAAATGGTGTCCTTAATTTTTTTACTCAGACTGTCCAGCTCTGTTAAGTCCTGACCATAAAGTTTTAAAGCCAGAGTTGCACGTACACCGGAGATTAACTCTTCCACCCGCATTTGAATCGGCTGGGTAAAACTGATCACAGAAGTTGGAATCGCAAGTTCAAGTTTTTCTCGCATTTCCACAGCCAGCTCATCCATGGTTTTATTATTACCCCATTGTTCATGAGGTTTAATGTCGGTATAAATTTCCATATAATTTACATCAGCCGTTTCTCCTTTTTCTGCCCGACCAATCATAGCTATAGTGGTATTCACCTCAGGGAATTTATTCAGAATATTTTCAACCTTTTTAGAGATTTCAATCGATTTTTCCAGTGAGGTGGAAGGTATGGAAATAATACGCCACATAATAGAGCCTTCCTGCAATTGCGGCATAAACTCCTTACCCAGCATGGGAAACAGCGCCAGACTCGCCATTAATAAAATAACCGCACTGCTGACCACTTTACCTTTATTGGCCAGAGACCAGGACAGGGTCGGCATATATATTTTTTTAATAATACGTACCAGCCAGGTATCACGTTCTTCTTTTGGTCTGAGGATCATAGCCGCCAGCACCGGTATAATGGTCAGGGTTAGTATTAAAGAACCCGCCATAGCAAAGGTAATATTAAATGCCATCGGTTTAAATAATTTACCTTCCAGACCAGTTAAACTGAATAAAGGCAGAAACACCACAATAATAATCAAAATGGCAAAGGCAACAGGATTCGCCACATCTCGAGCCGCAGCCAGTACGGCAGCTGTACGATCCACTTTTTCGCCCCGCTCCCGGCGTTCTGCCATAATTCTAAAGGCATTTTCTGTCAGTACCACAGCGCCATCCACCATCATACCGATACCAATGGCAAGCCCCGCCAGAGACATCAGATTGGCACTAAGACCCAGTTGAGTCATCATAATAAAGGCAATCAGCATGGCCAGAGGTAAAGCGGTAATAACCACTAGAGCTGAACGGATTTCACCTAAAAACAGAAACAGTACAATAGCGACTAAAACCGAACCTTCAATTAAAGCATTAACGGCTGTCTGAATGGCTTTATCAACCAGTACGGTCCGGTCATAAACCGGTTTGACTACCACCCCTTCAGGTAAGGCAGATTCTACAATGGCCATTTTCTTTTTTACTGCGGTGACTACATTTTTGGCATTTTCGCCAATGCGAGCCAGGGCCATACCCAGAACAACTTCTTTGCCATCACGAGTTACTGCACCTGAACGAAGCGATGGTCTGGTTGAAATATTGGCCACCTGCTTTAAATATACCGGGGTGCCGTCTTCAACTTTAACCACAATGTTGCCGATATCGGCCTCATTTTCTACCAGTCCCAGCCCGCGTATTAAATATTGTTCTGCACCCTGATTAATATACTGACCGCCAACCTGGCGATTATTTGCTTCAAGTACCTCAATGACATCAGTAAAGGTTAAATCAAATTCAATCAGTTTCAGAGGTTCAATAACCACCTGATATTGCAACTCCTGTCCTCCCCAGGACATAACATCATCTACTCCGGGGGCAGTACGCAGCATCAGGCGAATATTCCAGTCCTGTATGGTACGCAAGTCCATATCACTGACCGCATTTTTCAGTTTTTCATCAGCACGTTCAACGGTATACCAGAAAACCTGTCCCAGTCCTGAGGTATTGGGTCCCATTTCCGGTGTACCATAACCTGCAGGTATTCGATCACTGACTTCCTGCAGCCGTTCCATAACCAGACGACGAGCAAAATAGATATCCATGTCATCTTCAAAATAAACAGAGACATAAGACAGACCAAACAGACTGACAGAACGAATTTCTCTGACTCCAGGCAGTCCTGCCATACCGGATTCAACGGGAAACGTCAGCAGCTGTTCAATATCTTCCGCTGCCAGTCCATCAGATTCTGTATAAATATTGACCTGCACCGGAGTAACATCAGGAAATGCGTCCATAGAGATACTGGTCACTGAGCGCCAGCCAAGAAAAGCAACCACTGCAAACACAACTAGTACCAGAAATTTATAATGCAGAGAACTTTCTACGAGTTTATTTAACATGATTGTTCTCCTAATCCGAATCGCCAATTTGTGATTTAAGCATAAAAGACTTTAATAAAAACATGCCTCGGATAACGACCTGATCACCTGCTTTTAAACCAGCTTTAATTTCTACCCAGTCACCGCGAACTTCACCGATATCCACAAACTGAGCTTCCAGCTTGCCATTTTTCAGCTCAAAAACCACCTCATTTCCCTGTAATAACACCACCGAAGAAACCGGTACAGCCACAACTTTTTTCCCGGACGACACTTGCAGTGCTGTTTTTACAAATTGTCCAGTATGTAATATATCCTGCTTATTATTCACTTCAATTCTAACGGCCAGGGTTCGTGTTGTTTCATCTATTTTATGATGAATCTGAATGACTTTGCCTTTTACTATTTTCTTATCCGTTATATAGACAACGGCCGGAGTACCAATATGTATATCAGTGATATTTTCAGGATTTATGCGGGTTTCTACCCATAATGTGGATTCATCACTGATTTCCATTAAAACTTCTCCTGCCTGCACTACCTGACCGATAATAAAGTTATCACTGATAATAAGTCCTTTTTGAATACTTAATAAATCAAAGTTTCCGGTTGCGCTGGAGGCATTATTTTTTTTCAGCAGGCTAATAACCTGAGATTCAGTCATACCATAAGCCAGTACTTTGGCATAAGCCTGCTGACGTGTAACCTGGGCTTTTATATAACGCTGTTCTGAAACCACCTTACGGCCCAGTGACTTAACTCTTTGCCATTCCCGATCAGCAATAAACAATTCACCCTGTGCCTCAGCCATCTGTACACTGGATAAACTGATGAGACGTTGTCCGGGTAAGACCTGATCTCCCATTCTGGCATAACGTTGTATGATCTGAGCACTGATACGGGTACTGATCTGGGAGCTGCGATAATCATTAATACGGACTTCACCGGGAGCAATAAGCTGAGTAACTAATTGTTCTTTTTTAACTTCTGCAACTTCAATACCCATTTCCTGACGTTGTTTCTGAGTCAGTTCTGAGATATCGATAGATTCCTCACCTTCTTCCTCTGCTATCGCTGTTGTCTGAATCACTGCCATTAATAAAATTAAAATAAAGCTGATATATTTTTGCTGTTTAAATAGTTTCATAATTGAATCTCTGTATTATTTTTTATTGGGTAAGTTAAGCCACTGCATGATGCCGGAAGATGCATTTAACCAGTCTACCCAGGCATTCCAGAACTCCTGTCTTAATTCAATAGCGCTGAGGCGAGTTTCAAGAGTCTGATTAAGCTGCAAAAAATACTCGGTGCTGCTGATTTCACTGGCCTTCCACTGTTTATGGATCAGGCTGAACTGATTAGCCATACTGTTCTGTCCTTCTTTTTGCCATGCAAGCCAGGTTTCACGTACCAGTTTATAGCGGCCGGCATTACTGAGTAATTTTGATTTAAGCTGGCGAAACAGATTCTTACTTTCATATTCAGCCTCAATTAATTCTGCATTGGCCACATTTACTTCTGCTTTATAGGTATTACGAACATTAAGCGGTATAGATAAATTAAAACCCAGCAGATCATTTGACCCATCCCGACCGGCTCTGACACCAATAACCGGATCTGCATTTTGTTCCAGACGGCGCATTTGCACTTTTGCCATTGCAGATTCAATTTTTGCTGACTGCTCCTTTATTAAAGGATGGTTGCTGATAATTTGTTCAATATTTATATCATTCAAATCAACCTCAGGTAAGCTAAGCGGTAATCCCGGCCATTGACTGATATCTTTACCCATTAGAGTTATTAGAGATTGTCGGGCAGCCATTAGTTGGCTGACAATTCGGGAACGCTGCATGGATGCATCAGCAAAAGCCAGTTGTGCCAGTGAGAGTTCTGCCTGATTGACATCACCCGTCTGGTAGCGTTTTTTTGCAAGGGCCACAAATTCCTGCAGAAGTTCAATACGCAGTTTAATTAAGGAATTCTTATCACTGGCAGTGTGGTAGGCAGATAAATCAAGCAGCAAATCAGCAGCTAATGACTGACGTGCAACATTTAAGGCTGCAGCAGATTGCTTTTTGTTAAAGCTGGCCAGTTTTTTTCGCCCGCCTCTTTTATCAGACCAGTCTATAGCCTGAGATATTCCCATACTGGATGTATCAACATCAGTATTTTCATAATCTATTTCCAGTTCGGGATTATATAAAGCCTGTGAAGAAGCATGGTATTGAGCCGTTGAAGCGTCCACCCGAGCCTGTTTAGCCTGTAAACCCGGATTGTTTTTTAACAACTCATCAAGCAGTGC
>JALSUJ010000323.1 GCA_027071355.1 Gammaproteobacteria bacterium
CGAACGCTATTGTAATCTTTGATGCCTGTTGCCACCATGATCTCTTTATTTTTTATGCCTGCTCGTTTCAGATTAATTATCATCGACTTTCTAAAATCAGTATATGTGATCAGTCCTTTCATTTCAGACCTGTCAATTAGTCGTTTAAAAAAAGAATTAAGACCGCTGGGTTGTTCATTGGATTTTTCTGAATTTGCAGTTCTTCCAGTAAAACCAAACTCTTTCAGTTGATCATTAACAAGTAACCGTGCATCAGGATTCAGTCCTCTATGCTCACCACAGCTTGATAAATACAGTTTCTTTTCTATAAGCCAGTCAATGTAGTCACTTAATAGCTGAATATGAGTTTCATTAATAGTATAAATAATTCGTGCTACAGAATTAAATGCTCGTTCTTCAGGTAATTGCCATCTTTTTATAATCTCACCGTTTTGACTCAGTACATCGCTAATTGTAACCCGTGATAATTCACTGGCTGTCAGGCCCCATACTCCTGCCCCATAGATAGCAACACTGTTTCGTAGCCCAAAGTCACCACTATTATGACGTTTTACCAATTTTGCTATATCTTTAGCATTAATTACCATATACACAATACCAATAGTTTATATGTTATGTGTAGACGTTACGCCTAATTTTAGTATAAATCAACTAGGGAAGCCCGCAGTTGTGCGGCTTGTAGGAAACTCCAGGCCAGACGTTCATCGTCAATTGATTAAAGATCAAAAGAAGGCTGGATAAGTGGAAGTTCAACTGAAGAAGCAAAGTCAAAAGACTGCTGAACAATCGCAAGCGATTAAAAGAAAGTTGGCACAATCCCTGTGCCTGGGCTAAATTAGCCAAAATGTCTGATACCCTCCAGTATCAGAGTTAACAGACGGGTCAAAGCGAAGATCATGGTGATGGCTTTGACCCGTTTAATTGTCTTCTTCATTACTGAAGCCTACAATCAATACGTTCCCTGTAATTATTCGAGCCTGACGGCTAACTCACTTCCTGTTTGAGCCATTTCTCGAATAGTGGCCACATCACCCTGGCCAAAAAAACACTTTAGAAACTTATTAAAATCCTCTATTTCCAAAGGTCTGGTATGACTGTAAAACCGGCTTTTTTTAAAAATTGGGTAATAATGATTTTCAATTAAATCATCAAATCGCAACCCACTGGTTAATGCCTGGTTTTCCAGTTTTTCTCTATTACTTTTTTCAATATACATACTTATCTCCATTTTTATTAAACTTGTGTTAAAAAAGAACAGAGATAAAACAGCCCCGCAAGGACTGTTATATCCCTGCAGGGTTAAAAAAACATCTCTTATGACTTAATCAAAAGCCAGTCGAGACAACATCAGGATCTTCTCTTTGGGTGGCTGCGCCGCAAATCCTGAATTACAGGACTGGCAGGACACAACCAGGTTATTAAGAGCGTTCCATTTCATAATGGCCTTGGGGATCACATGATCAAAGGTCGCATCTTCCAGTGCCAGAGGCTGGCCACAGTAACAACATTTACCATTTTGTCGCTGCAGCAGTCTCAGTTTGCGTTTCTGATTTCTGGTCATTGCGATACTCCTCAGTTAATGAGTTGTTTAGCTAACGCAACTTCCACAGAATCACCGTCCTGATTCAGAATATCCAGCCCGGTATCCGGAACATCACCTGACGTGGACTGACTGACCGCTATTTTTTTTGCCATCAGTGACAGACAGGCAATTTGAGCAGAGTCGGCATAACCCAGGAAATACACATCTACCGCTTCTTTTTGACCAATTCGCCAGGAACGACGAGCGGCCTGCTGTAACGTGTAAACATTATAACCAGACTGCATAAAGACAATGGCTGGAAACTCCAGCAGATCCAGGCCGGTTTTAACCAGTTCAGGATTGCAGATCACACAATCCACACCTCTATCCACCTGATCCAGGATCCAGTCTTCACGTTTCATGGTACTGACCGATGAACGTAAAACTGCCGTTTTAAGCCCAGCTTCTGACAGCAGGGTTTTTAGACGAGAAGCCGTATCACGCTTACCGGTATAGGTGGTATAAACCAGAGTCCTGCGACCGGCAGATTGATTTTCCAGCGCAATGCGGATCAACTCTTCCTCTTTAGGAGAAATATCATCCTCATCAAAGACCGAAGGCGCAAAGGCCAACAGCGCATTAGTTCTGGGATGCTTCACCGTTTCTGCCGTAAAACAGGTATCTGGCCAGCGCAACAGTACATTTAAGACAACCCCCAACAGGGTGGTATCACCCCTTGCCAGAGCCTGTCTTAACTCCGTTGTAAGCTGATTGCTTAATTTGGCGTAATATTCCTGCTGTTCACTGGTCATATCCACTTCTATAAAATGTTCCCGATAGGGTGGCAACACATTTTGTCCAATATCCTTGAGCTTTAAAAAAGCCGTATAAGGCAGAACAAAACGAGCGATCCCTTTGGGGCCAAATCCGGGGGCTTTCACAGTTCGTACCGTCATGGATTTACCCCTGGCGGTTCGGTGTGAAACGGATTCTG
>JALSUJ010000324.1 GCA_027071355.1 Gammaproteobacteria bacterium
GTCGCAATGAGCGGGAAATTAAACGATATTATAAGATCGTAGAACAGGTAAACAGCTTTGAAGAAGCGCTTCAGGCTCTGACCGATGCAGAAATTCAGGCTAAAACGGATCAGTTTCGTCAGGATATCCAGGAGGGTAAAACCCTGGATGAACTCCTGCCGGAAGTATTTGCTACGGTCCGTGAAGCCAGTCGCCGGATTATGGGCATGCGGCATTTTGATGTACAGCTGATTGGCGGTATGGTTCTGCATGAAGGCAAGATTGCTGAAATGCGTACGGGTGAAGGTAAAACCCTGATGGCCACACTGGCGGTTTATCTGAATGCGCTCAGTGGTGATGGGGTACACGTTGTGACCGTGAACGATTACCTGGCGGAGCGTGACTCTAAATGGATGGGTAAACTGTATAATTTCCTGGGTATGTCGGTTGGGGTCATTCTTTCCGGACAGGATAATGAGCAAAAACGCATGGCCTATGCCCATGATATTACCTATGGTACTAATAATGAGTTTGGTTTTGACTATCTGCGTGACAATATGGCCTTTTCCATTGATGAAAAAGTCCAGCGTAAACTGAATTTTGCTATTGTCGATGAAGTGGATTCTATTCTTATTGACGAGGCTCGTACACCGTTAATTATTTCCGGTCCAGCAGAAGATAATTCAGAAGTTTATCAGCGTGTTGACAAATTGATCCCCAAACTGGAGAGACAGGAATTTGTTGAAAGCCTGGAAGATCAGGAAGAACCGCCAGGTGATTATAGTGTCAATGAAAAAGACAAGCAGGTACTTTTATCTAATGCCGGTCATCAAAAAGTTGAACAGTTACTGGTGGAAGAAGGCTTGCTGAATGAGAATGAAAGTCTCTATGACCCAGCCAATATTATGCTGATGCATCATGTTAATGCAGCCTTACGAGCCCATAGTCTGTTTACTAAAAATGTTGACTATATTGTCAGCGATGGCGAAGTGGTTATTGTTGATGAGTTTACTGGACGTACTATGCCCGGACGTCGCTGGTCTGATGGTCTGCATCAGGCTGTAGAAGCAAAAGAAGGTGTGCCGGTTCAGGTTGAAAATCAGACTCTGGCTTCTATCACCTTCCAGAATTTATTCCGTCTGTATAATAAACTCTCAGGTATGACAGGTACTGCGGATACCGAAGCCTTTGAATTTCATGAAATATACGGTCTGGAAGTTATTGTTATACCAACCAATAAGCCCATGCAGCGTATTGATCATGGCGATCTGGTGTATCTGACTCAGGAAGAAAAGTTTAACGCTATAATAGAAGATATTAAGAACTGTCAGGAACGCGGACAGCCGGCACTGGTTGGTACGGCATCCATTGAAGTATCGGAATTATTATCTAATGCGCTCAATAAAGCTGGTATTAAACACGAAGTACTTAATGCCAAACAGCATGCCCGTGAAGCCGATATTATTGCTCAGGCAGGCGCACCCGGTTCGGTCACTATTGCCACCAATATGGCCGGTCGTGGAACGGATATTGTTCTGGGTGGTAATGTGGAGGCTGAAATTGCCAAACTGGACACACCGGATGAAGTAACTATTGCCAAAATGAAAGAAGACTGGCAACAGCAGCATGAGCAGGTTTTAAGCAGTGGCGGATTGCATATTATTGGTACCGAACGCCACGAATCCAGGCGTATAGATAATCAGTTAAGAGGTCGTTCCGGTCGTCAGGGTGATGCCGGCTCCTCGCGTTTTTACCTGTCTCTGGACGATTCACTGATGCGGATATTTGCCTCAGATAAGATGGCCGGTTTAATGCGAAAACTGGGCATGGAAAAAGGTGAAGCCATTGAACATAAATGGGTCAGCCGTTCTATTGAGAATGCACAGCGTAAAGTAGAAGGTCATAACTTTGATATTCGTAAACAATTACTGGAATACGATGATGTAGCGAATGAGCAACGAAAAGTTATTTATGAACAGCGCAGTGACTTAATGTCTACAGAAGACATCTCGGAAATGATTATAGAAATCCGTAATGATGTTTTAAATCAATATATTGATACTTATATTCCACCTGAAAGTATTGAAGAACAATGGGATATTTCAGGTCTGGAAGAAGGTCTTAGAAATGATTTTGCACTGGACCTGCCTATTGCACAATGGCTGGAAGAAGACGATAACCTGCATGAAGAGCCTTTAAGAGAGAAGATCCTTGAGGAACTGGTGAACACCTTTAATCAGAAAGAAGAGCTGATTGGTTCTGAAATGATGCGGCGGGTTGAAAAGGGTGTGATGCTGGAGGTACTGGATACGCTCTGGAAAGAACATCTGGCCGCTATGGATTATCTGCGTAAAGGTATTGGTTTACGGGGTTATGCTCAGAAAGATCCCAAGCAGGAATATAAACGTGAATCCTTTGAATTGTTTACTGATCTGCTGGATCGGATAAAATATGAAGTGATTACCCGTTTAAGTATTATCCAGATCCGTGAAGAACCGGATATTAATGAGTTTGAACA
>JALSUJ010000325.1 GCA_027071355.1 Gammaproteobacteria bacterium
CCGGTAATATTGGCGTGACAGTAGTTGAAGTCCTGTCCAATGGTAATCTGGTGGTGCAGGGTGAAAAACTGGTCACCATTAACCAGGGTGATGAATACATCCAGCTCTCCGGTATTGTCCGCAGTCGGGATGTAGGACTGGACAATAAAATCTCCTCTTCCAAAGTAGCCAACGCCCAGATTGTGTACAGTGGGGTAGGACTGACACATGATTCCAACTCAGCCGGCTGGGGCAGCCGCTTCTTCCTCAGCGATGTATGGCCGTTTTAGAGATGAGCACTGAGCGCTGAGCGTTGAGAAAGAGCCAGAGCGGAATACTCTTGTGTAGGAGTCTTGCAATGAATTTGCTCTGGCTCTTAAGCTTTTTCTCAACGCTCAACGCTCAACGCTCAACGCTCAGCGCCGCTCTTTCCTGGCACTTTTCTTGCATTTATATCAATAGATTCCATCAAAGTTATTTTTTTGACGCAGGTAATATGCTATGAAACGGCTCTTTATTTTAATTGTTACATTTTCCTGTCTTTTGAGCAGTAGTGTCTTTGCTGAACGTATCAAAGATGTTGCCACTGTGGCCGGTATTCGGGCAAATCATCTGGTGGGTTATGGGCTGGTTGTGGGGCTGGATGGTTCTGGTGATTCCAGTGCCTCTTTTACCGATGACAGTATGCGCAATATGCTGGAGCAATTAGGCATTACCTTGCCGCCCGGTGCTAATCTGCCTATTAAAAATGTAGCCGCTGTTTCCCTGAGTGCTGAATTACCGCCTTTTACCAAACCTGGACAAAAAATTGATGTTAATGTGTCTTCAATAGGTAATTCTAAAAATCTTCGCGGCGGTACGCTGCTTATGGCTCCTTTAAAAGGTGCGGATGGTCAGATTTATGCTATTGCACAGGGTAATCTGGTGGTTATTGGTTTAAATGCAGGTGGTCAGGATGGCTCATCTGTCACGATTAATATTCCCACTGGTGGACTTATTCCCAATGGGGCAACCGTTGAACGTGAAGTTCCAACGTCTTTTACCCATGGCAATTCAATTACACTTGATCTGTTTCGTCCTGATTTTACTACCGCACACCGACTGGCAGAAACCATTAATGATACTATGGGGCTGGGAACCGCTCAGGCTATTGATGCTGCTTCTGTTAAAGTGAGTGCTCCTACAGATTTATCACAGAAAGTTTCTTATTTATCTATGCTGGAAAACCTGACTTTTAATCCTGGTACCGCAGCGGCAAAAATTGTTGTTAATGCAAGAACCGGTACAGTAGTGATTGGGCAGAATGTTATTGTACAACCTGCGGCTGTTACCCATGGTAATTTAACAGTGACTATTACCAATGATCCTACTATCAGTCAGCCGCCGGCATTTTCCAATGGTCAGACTGCTATTGTTCCCAATTCAAATGTTGATGTGACGGCAACTAATAAAGGCGCTT
Organism: Gammaproteobacteria bacterium; assembly: GCA_027071355.1. Classification (GTDB taxonomy): domain Bacteria; phylum Pseudomonadota; class Gammaproteobacteria; order GRL18; family GRL18; genus JANELJ01. The sequence goes on from JALSUJ010000325.1 coordinate 1,439, forward strand.
TTCTGTTTAATTTAGGCGTGACCCTGGATGAAGTGGTTCGAGCCATTAATGATATTGGTGCTACTCCCGCCGAACTCGTGGCCATTCTTGAAGCCTTAAAAGCGGCAGGTTCTTTAAATGCTGAACTGATTATTATATAGGAATAATACTATGAGTATAAATTCATCGTCGAATATTTATACTGATCTAAATGCTCTGCATAATTTAAAATCCTCTGCCAGAAAAGATGCAGGTGCAGCCCTGCCTGAAGTAGCCCGTCAGTTTGAATCGGTTATGATCAGTATGATGATTAAGGGGCTGCGTAAAACAGGTATGAAAGATCCACTGTTTAGCAGTCAGGCTATGGATAGTTATAGAGATATGTATGATCAGCAACTGGCTATGGAGTTATCAAAAGGACAGGGTATAGGGCTGGCTAAATCTATTGTTGAACAGGTGCAGGCACAAGCGGGACTGGTAAAGACGGGTACAGCGGATCCACAATCACTGAAAATGCCAAAATGGAAAGCGTTTCCAGATCCTTATCAGGCTAAAAAGAGTCCTTCCTTAGAAAAGTCTCAGATCAATCAGGCTGCTGACGAACAGACAGTAGAAGCTAAACAAGCTGAACCCGTTCAGGGTGTTAAAACAGGAAACATTTCAGAGTTTGAGCAACCTTTAGAGTTTGTTCAGAAACTATGGCCGCTGGCAGAGCAGACAGCTAAAAAACTGGGTGTATCAACAGAGGTAATATTATCTCAGGCGGCACTGGAAACGGGCTGGGGGCAATATATTATTACTAAGGACAAACAAAGCAGCTTTAATCTTTTTAATATTAAAGCAGAGCCAGGCTGGTCAGGGAAAAGAATGGAAAAAGTGTCAATGGAATATGCCCATGGTAAGCCCATTCAGCAAAAAAGTTCGTTCCGAGCGTATGACTCGTTTGAACAGAGTTTTAATGATTATGCTGATTTTATCCAGAACAGCCCGCGTTATAGAAATGCTCTGGATAAAATCAGAAATATGGAACAATCATTGCATAGCTCTAACAAGGAGTCTAATGAGGAATCTAACTATGAGCCACTGGCAAACAAAGCATATATTAATACCTTACATCAATCAGGCTATGCAACTGACCCAGATTATTCTGCCAAAGTGCTCAGAGTTTTAAACAGTGATTTTATTCAGGCACAGGTTCAAATAAACAATAAAATGGTATCAAATTAGCAGGACTATGGTCGCTAAAAGAATGGGTCGCCAAAAGAATGAGTCGCTAATAGACGGGTGCAATTAAATATGATGATTAACTGGGGAGAGCAGTAATGGGAGGTATTTTTGGCATTGGGACATCAGGCCTGCTGACGGCTCAAAGACAGTTAGCAACAGCCAGTCATAATATCTCCAATGTTAATACCGAAGGTTTTAGTCGTCAGAGAGCTGAGCAGGCGGCACGCAGACCACAGTTTTCCGGTTCTGGTTATATTGGAACCGGGGTTGATGTGCAAAATACTGTCCGTCTGGCTAATGAATTTCTAGAAGAGCAAATCCGTGGTGCCAATAGTCAGTTTGGTCAGTTTGATGCGTTTCATAAACTATCCACTCAGATAGATAATATTCTTGCTAACCCCGATTCAGGTCTGACTCCCACGCTGGAGAGTTTTTTCAGTGCCTTGCAGGAAGCCAATGATAACCCGTCATCAACTCCTTCCAGACAGGTATTACTGACCGAAGCTAATACTATGTCAGATCGTTTTAAACTCCTGGATGATCGTTTTAGTGAATTAAACGGTCAGGTTAATCAGTCACTGGATGATATTACTCAGGCAATTTCTGATTCAGCTAAATCTATTGCTAAAATGAATGTTGATATTGTCCAGAAAATTGGTGCTGGTCAGGGAAAAATGCCCAATGACTTACTGGATCAGCGAGAAGTACTGATTAAGAAAATTTCAGAAAAAATTGATGTCAGTGTGGTTTATCAGGATGATGGCGCTGCTAATCTATTTATTGGTTCGGGACAGGCACTGGTTATCGGTGGTGTTTCTGCGACTTTAAGTACTCAAAGTAATCGCTTTAATGCAGAAGATCAGGACATTATTATGACTCAGGGTACGGGTTCTATTGATGTCAGTAACTCTATTACTGGAGGTGAGTTACAAGGTGTTCTGGACTTTAAACAAAATGTGCTGGAACAAAGCCGTCGTGGTCTGGGCCGTGTTGCCATGGCTTTAACTGAAGAACTAAATGCTCAGCATCGTTTGGGTATGACTATTCAGGGCACCGGTGCTCCTTTTCCTCTGGGACAGGATTTCTTTGTTGATCAGGGCGGACCTATTGCCGGACTTCCGGGACAAACCTCAGCGACTAGCGCAAGTTTAACCATTACTGACAGTCGATTATTAACCACTAGTGATTATCAGCTGGATTATGATGGTACTAATTATACTCTTACCCGATTAAATGATGGTACGGTCTTTTCTAATGCTAGCATGGCAGGCTTAAGTAGTGCTGTTTCTGCATCGGAAGGTTTTTCTATGACCAGTAATATTGCTGCGGGTGAATCCTTTTTAATGCGGCCAACCTATTCTGCAGCATCAGGTATTGATGTCTCGGTTAATAATGTGCTGGATATTGCTCTGGCAGGTCCCATTGTTTCAGGTGCACAAACCAATGCAGACGGCAGCGCAGTCAATTCAGGTACAGGAAAAATATCTCTGCCAGAAATTAAGAGCCTGAACAATATTCCATTGAATGCCAGCGGTCCTTTAAACCTGACTTTTTCTGATAATTTATTTGGCCCTGCTCCGGCAGGAGGTGGTTTTGTAGTCAGTAATTCCGGCGGTACACTGGCAAATATCAGCTATGATCCCAGTGTCGATTTTGGTGGTAAGACCTTTGTTTTTGATGGCAGTCTGGCTGCGGCACTGGATTTTGGTGATATGAGTTTTACCATATCAGGTCAGCCATTAGACGGGGATACATTTGTAATAGAGGATAATGCCGCGCCATATGATGACAATCGCAATGGCCTGTCAATGTCCAAATTGCAGACAACTAAAACTATTGAAAACAGCTCCACTGATTTTCAGGCAGCTTATGGCATTATTGTTTCTGATGTGGGTACAAAGACTCATTCTGCCGAAGTGGATCTTAAAGCACAGTTAACCTTAAGTGAACAGGCAAAAGCGGAGCGGGCAAGTTATTCCGGCGTTAATCTGGATGAAGAAGCTGCTGATTTGCTTAAATTTCAACAGGCTTATCAGGCATCTGCAAGGGTAATATCCATTGCAGATGAAATGTTTCAGACCTTAATTAATTCGGTAGGTTAGGGAACATGAGACAATATCAGGAGTATAAACTATGAGAGTTGCCACCAGTACGGCCTATTCACAGGGTGTTACCGCTATCAACACCCAGAATTATAATCTGAATAAAACCATGTTGCAGATGTCAACAGGAAAAAAGATTGTTGTGCCTTCTGATGATCCCGCAGGCTCTGCCCGTGTTCTGGGTCTGAATCAGGCAAAATCCAGAACCGAAAAATTTCAGGATAATATCTCCACCACTAAAAGTTCACTGGATGTTGAAGAAACAGCAATTAATAGTGTTGTCAGTGTGCTTCAGAGAGTGAGAGAGCTTACTATCCAGGCCAATAATGATACCTATGATGCAAGACAAAGATCTGATATAGGTAAGGAGGTTGAGCAGCAACTAGGTGCTTTACTGGGACTGGCTAATACGACTAATGGTAATGGTGAATTTTTATTTGCCGGTTTTGATAATCGTAATCAGCCCTTTGTAAATAATGGGGGAAGCATTGAGTATAAAGGTGATCAGGGGCAGCAACTTTTGCAAATTGGGCCAACTCGTCAGATAGCCAGTGGTGATAATGGTTTTGATGTGTTTATGAATATTCGTGGTACTGATAATGGTATCGTTGCCTCTAATAGTCCAATGGATGTTTTTTCTATTGTTGGTGAATTACAAACAGTTCTTAATAGCAATGCTGTTTCACCAACTGCAACGGATCCCAATGAAAATGATTTTCATGATTCTATGAATCGAATTATAGGAAATCTGGATGTGGCAATGGGACATATTGTTGATAAACAGGCGACTATTGGTGCTCGTTTAAATGCGACAGAAAGTCAGGGAAATGTAAATGAAGATTATCTGGTACAATTAGCATCCACTCTGTCCGATACTCAGGATCTCGATTATACTGAAGCCATCAGCCGGCTACAGCAACAACAGACAGGGTTACAGGCATCCCAGCAGACCTTTACTAAAATACAGGGACTTTCACTATTTAATTTTCTATAATATTAAAAGTCGTAAGTTGTAAACAGGAAGTAAGGTCGGTGTTATATATTATTATTCAGGCTCGTATGACCTCAACCCGATTGCCGGGTAAAATAATGCTGCCATTATGCGGCAAACCGGTATTACAGGTTATGCTGGAACGACTTAAAGGTTTTCATTCCAGTATTGTTATTGCTACTACTAATGACGGTACTGAACAGCCCATTGTTGATTTATGTAAAACGCTAGGAATAAGATTTTTTCAGGGTGATACGGATAACGTACTGGAGCGTTATTATCAGGCAGCTACTTTTTATGGGGCGACTGATAAGGATATTGTAGTACGTCAAACCAGTGACTGCCCATTAATTGATCCTGACATTACTCAAAATACCATAGCTTATTATCAGTCAAATAATTTTGATTATGTTAGTGCGGGTACGGGAGCAGGTTTTCCCAGAGGGATGGATACCGAGGTTTTTTCCTATGCGTTATTAAAGGAAGCCTGGCAAAATGCCACAGAAGCTTATGAAAAAGAACATGTCACTCCCTATCTTTACAGAACGATAAGATCCAGATTAACATTTGGTCAGTATAAAAATAACGCTGATCATTCCCAATATCGTTTGACCCTGGATGAACAAAGTGACTATCAACTTATTCAGGAAATGTATCAGAAACTGGATTGTCGAACCGATTTTACCTATGATGATATGATTAAGGTTTTGCAGCAAAATCCTTATATTTCTGAAATTAACGCATGGGTAGAACAGAAAAAATTGCATGCCTGAGAATATTTATATAGAGCATATTGAAATTAGTGAAGCTTGTAAGCCTTTTATTATTGCCGAATTATCCGGCAATCATCAGCAGGATTATCATCTGGCGGAACAGTTAATTGAAGCCGCGGCGTCTGCCGGAGCGGATGCCATTAAACTGCAAACCTATACACCGGATACCATGACTCTGAATCTGGAGACAGAAGATTTCATGGTTAATGAGGAAGGCAGCTTATGGCAGGGAGAAAGCCTGTACAGTTTATATGCCAAAGCCGCCACTCCCTGGGAATGGCATCAACCGCTGTTTGAAAAAGCCCGTTCACTGGGCATGCTGGCTTTCAGTTCACCGTTTGATGACTCTGCTGTTGATTTTCTTGAAACTCTGCATGTACCCTGCTATAAAATTGCCTCTTTTGAAAATACTGATTTACCTTTAATAAAAAAAGTGGCACAAACCGGTAAGCCGGTAATAGTCTCCACCGGTATGGCCAGTGAGCAGGAAATTGAGGAGTTACTGTCAACTATTTATAGTACAGGAAACCAGCAGGTGATTTTATTAAAATGCACCAGTAATTATCCTGCCGATGTTTCAGACTCCAATCTGCTGAGCATAAGCGATATGCAGAAAAAATTTAATTGTCTGACCGGCTTATCGGATCATACCAGAGGAATTAGTGTCGCGCTGGCTTCGGTGGCACTTGGCAGCTGTGTTATTGAAAAACATTTGGTACTGGATCGTCAGGCCGGTGGGGTCGATGCTGAATTTTCTCTTGAACCTGATGAACTGGCACAGCTGGTACAGGAGACAGAGGTGGTCTGGCGAGCCATGGGGAAGGTTCAGTACGGTGGAACGGAAAATGAACAACTTTCCAAAAAATACCGACGTTCAGTGTATTGCTCAGAGGATATTAAAAAAGGGGCTAAATTGTCGGCACAGAATATTCGTATTATTCGTCCCGGTTTTGGTCTGGAGCCAAAGTATTATGAACAGTTAATAGGTAAACAGGCCAGACAGAATATACCTGAAGGTATGCCGATAACATGGGAGCTGCTTGAGTGAAACAGGCAATTTTTAGACTGGATGCAGGAAAAAACAATGGTTTAGGGCATTTAATGCGCTGCCGGGCACTGGCAGATGCTCTGCATTCATTAGGTGTTGAATGCACTTTTGCCTGCAAAATCATTGATTCTGATATTTGCCTGTCACCCCATCGCCTGCATAGTATTGAGAATGAAGAGGAATTTCTGGTACTGAGTAAGGCTTATCAGTGGATCATTGTTGATCACTATGAATACAGTTCTGAAGAGTTGTATGTGTTATATAAACATCCTGATTCACACCTGATTGTTCTGGATGATATTGGGAACCGGGGGCATTTATATGCTGACCTGATAATTAACCCGCTGGCAAAATCCAGGGCTTTTACCAGTTATCAATTATCACCAGAAGCGCAATTATTACTGGGGCCGGAATATTGTTTATTGGGGGATTCATTTCAAAAGCTTAAATTACCTGATTTTAAACAAAGAGAGCATCTGGTTATTACCTTTGGTGGTTCGGATGTCTCAGCCTTAAGCTTGCCTGTCGCTGAAGCATTAGCAGATTTTAAGCCGCTTAGTCAGCTTGAAGTTGTGGTGATCACCGGAGGGGCTTATGTAAATGTATCTGTTATCGAACAGTACTGTGTGCAGCATAATTACCAGCATTTGCATAATGTGCAGAATATGGCTGAAGTTTTTAGTCATGCCAAAGTGGCTATTTCTGCCGCAGGTTCCACTATCTTTGAGCTGGCCTGTTGTGGGGTTCCATCGGTTTTTGCCGTGGTTGCCGATAATCAATGGCTGGCTGCCAGAGAACATAGTGCCTTGGGCTGGTGTCGAAGTATTGACTGTCGAAAAGAAAAACCGGTGAATAAACTACTGGAATCGGCACAGTCATTAGTGGCAGATGAAAATCTTGAACATCTCAGCCAAACTGCCAGAAGCATCGTTGATGCTAATGGCGCACAGCGAGTTGCAGCAGCTATTATAAATTTATAATATTGTTCTAAAT
>JALSUJ010000326.1 GCA_027071355.1 Gammaproteobacteria bacterium
TTTACCAGCAATTTTAATTGCTGTTTGTTTCATTTAAAAACAATGGATTACCTGATTTCAGACAAGGTAATACATCTGGTGAATTATTCTCATATCATTTAATAGATACACAAGGTGCTATATGCCATTTATTGATCGTCGTAAATTTATAAAACTGGTAGGTGCCGGCGCAGCCGCCACCTCCCTGCCCGCCATGCTGCCCCTAAGCGCGGCAGAACACAGCAAAACACAGCCCAAACCGGAAGACTTTTATAACCTGCCGCTCAAAGGCAATGCCCGCATACTGCATATTACTGATGTTCACGGGCAGTTAAAACCCGTGTATTTCCGCGAACCCAATGTCAATCTGGGGGTTGGTGAAGCCTATGGCCGTCCGCCCCATCTGGTCGGCACCAAACTGCTCAAATGGATGGGACTCAAGCCCAATACCCCGGAAGCCTATGCTTACACCTATTTAAACTTTGACAATGTGGCCCCTATTTATGGCAAAACCGGCGGCTATGCACACATTAAAACCTTATTAGAACGTCTGCGCAAACAGGCCGGCGGCAAACAGAATACCTTGACCCTTGACGGCGGGGATTTATGGCAGGGCTCCGGTACAGCACTATGGACCCGCGGTGTAGATATGGTGGAAGCTTCCAATATTCTGGGACTGGATGTCATGGTTGGACACTGGGAATTTACCTACCGGGAAGAAGAAGTACTGAGTAATGTGGCTCTGTTCAGGGGAGACTTTATCGGGCAGAATGTGCGGGTTAAAGAAGATGCCCTGATGGGCGATGAATACCCGGCACTGGTTGAGCGCTATGACGGCAGCGGCTTATACGATGAGGATGCCGGCTATGCCTTCCGCCCTTATGTGATTAAAAAAATCAATGGCGCACGTATCTGTATTGTCGGTCAGGCTTTTCCCCGTACCGGTAATGCCAATCCCAAGGAATTCTTCCCCGACTGGTCCTTTGGTCTGCGTGAAGACGATATGATTGAACTGGTAAAGAACATTCGCAAACAGGAAAAACCCGATGCTATTGTTCTACTGTCGCACAATGGCATGGATGTGGACATTAAAATGGCCCAGAATGTACCCGGTCTGAATGCGGTTTTCGGCGGCCATACTCATGATGGTATGCCCAAACCTCTCAAGGTGAAAAACGTGGAAGGCGGGACCTGTCTGGTGACCAATGCCGGCTCTAACGGCAAATACGTCGGGGTCATGGACTTTGATATTCAGGACGGTAAGGTAAAGTCCATGGACTATCATATGCTGCCCATTATCACGAACTGGCTGCCAGCGGATAAGGAAATGGAGGCGTATATCAATCAGATGCGCCAGACTAAATACGATGAGAACATTATTGAAAGTCGTGCTAAGAAGTTTTTTTACAATAAAAAACGGGTCGGCAAAACTTTTGAAGAAATTCTGGGTGAAAAGCTGGCTATTGCAGACCGGACCTTATACCGTCGCGGCAATTTTATGGGTACCTGGGACCAGGTTCTGTGTAATGCTCTGCGCCATGAGTATCAGGCCGATGTGGCCATGTCCGCCGGGGTTCGCTGGGGTACTACCACTCTGGAAGGCGACTGGATAACCATGGAAGATGTCATGACTCAGTGTGCTATTACCTATGGGGAAACCTATGTCGCCGAAATGACCGGCCATGATCTGATGAATATTCTTGAAGGGGTAGCGGATAATCTGTTTACCCCGGACCCGTACTTACAGTCCGGTGGGGATATGGTCCGGGTCGGCGGTATGGATTACACTATTGACCCGTCCAAACCACTGTATGAACGGATCACCGACGCCCGTCTGGACAATGGCCATGTGATTGAGGCCGATGGGATTTATAAGGTCGCCGGCTGGGCATCGGTTAACCGCACTCCGGAAGGCCGTCTGATGTGGGATATTGTGCATGACTATATTCTGGCTAAAAAAGGCAGGGATAATGTCCTGAAACTGGATAAAATCAATCATCCTAAATTACTGGGTGTTAAAGATAATCCAGGCATTGCAGATTATCCCGGAGAGCTGGGCTAACAAGGCCGGTTTACCCTCCCCCCATGCGTCTTGCATGGGGGTATCTCAAACATCTGGCTCAATTCTCCAGCAATCATAATTATTCAGCTTAAATTACCGTATCTGCCTATAGGGGCTGTATTTCCGGGGACGCTCAAGTACCTCCCTGTATCGCTTTACGAAAACATCCCTGTTTTCATAAACCCCGTAAACACAGCCCCTATAGGTAGATACTCTTATGAAGTTTAAAATTATGCTGAGTAGTTACCAGCAATCTTACCTATCCAGCATAATTTACCACTTTATTCGTTTTTTTAAATTTTTTTGATCTTTTTTGGAATAAATTGATAATGAGAGACGTCTGTACTAATGTGGGGGAAGTTTTCTGCCGGACAAATGCATCCTGTTCGTTAATAAAAATGAACCCTACAATAATAAATAAAATAATAATAAACAATAAAAAAAACAGATAGTTACCAAAGGAATATTAATGAGCTTTTCATTTACAAGAAGATTTTCAACATCAATGGCGGCACCTGGCCTGATTTTACTGACATCAATAAGTACGCTCAGTGGGTGTTCCAATGCCACATTAAGTGATTATGTGACACTGGATACTCAATCTACAATTATTAGCAATCCGCCCGGTGCAAGAGTGGTAGTTGATGATAAAGAAGTGGGCACTACTCCCATGAAATTTGAAGGAGAAAATATATTTGAACCCCATTGGGAAGGCACTTCCTATATGGTAAAAAGCAAACTGGTCATAAAAAAAACCGGTTGCAAAGATTACACTCGCATAGTAAAAGATCCTATTCCAGAAGAAATCAGAGTGACTCTTGATTGTCAGGAAGGCTATGTCGAAAAACCTGAACCAGAAACAGTCAAAACCAGAGCATCAGCAGTACCTGTCAATCAGTCTTCAGCTATTGAAAACAGACTGACTCAGGCTAAAAAGCTGTTTGATAAAGGCTTGATTGATAAAACAGAATACAAGCAATTAAAAAATAAAATTTTAAACGATATTTAAGCGGTTCAGGTGGTATTATGTCGATTCTAAAATTTTGCTTCAGGAATAAACAGCTGGAAAAGCGTCTTGAAACTTGCAGAGACCGTATTTTCCGTATTGCCTATTCATGGTGTCACGATACCATGCTGGCAGATGATCTGGTACAGGACACTCTGACCAAGGCGATAGTACGACTGGATCAGCTTAAAAATCCGGATGTTCTGGAGGCCTGGGTTATTTCAATTTTAAATAATGTCTGGCGGGATTATTTACGACGAAAAAAGGAGTTTACCGATATTGATGATCTACTCTTTTCCAGTGATGAAACTCCTGCCAATATACATGAACGCGAACGCACTATAACTCAGGTGCGCAATGCAGTAAGCCAGTTGCCTATGGGTCAGAGACAGGTTATTGCACTGGTGGATCTGGAAGGTATGAGTTATAACCAGGTATCTCAGGTTCTAGAAATTCCTGTTGGTACGGTAATGAGCCGTTTAAACCGTGCTCGACAGGCCATGCAGCATGAACTAAGCTATAATAATAAAGTCGTTAGATTACACCATATATAAGGACTTTAGGTAAGGATAATGAATACAACAATTTCAGATGAATTATTAAATGCCTATATTGACAATGAGCTGGACGAAAAAGACGCCCAGAATATTGAGGCTAAAATAAAGAACGATAGTGAACTACGTAATAAAGTCCGTAATTTACAACATTTAAAAATGCAGATGCGTGCCAGTTACGCCTCCTTACGTGCTCCCCTGCGCAATCATCAGAACCAGAATAAATCGGTAGTCATTCCAGCCAGTATTGCCGCATCTATTACCCTGCTGGTGGGTATAAGTTCCGGCTGGTTAGGCCATCAATATATCAATAATGACTCAAAAACTATTACCCGGGCAAATAAAGCTGACGCTGGAGAACAGCAATTACTGGGCATCAAACTGCAGCCCGTAAAAGCTCAGGATAATAAAATTATTATCCACCTGGCTCAAAATGATAAACAGCTGTTTGACAAGGCACTGGCCAAAGCCGAAGCATTACTGGAGCGTTTTGACAGACTGAAGGAAAACGGGGTTATTCAGGTTCTGGCTAATTCCAATGGTATGGATATTCTGCGCAAAGATAAAAGTCCCTATAAAACCCGTATTATTAAAATGATGCAGCAGCACAATAATATTGAATTTATTGCCTGTCAAAACACCATTCAACGTCTCAAAGACAATGGTATTGATGTACAGCTCATTAATGGCGTTGAGGTTCACGGACCGGTTATTAATGAAATTGTTAATCATCTGCAGGACGGCTGGACTTATATTAAAATTTAAACCCGAATAGCCCGCCTCAATATTTGTAATACTCCGGCAAATTCCCTATAGTTTAAGCTCTTTTACTATCTGGATTAAATTATGCCGAAGCCTGCTATTGAAGATATACTTAAACGTCTCAGGGCACTTGAAAACGAACTCAGTTCAACGTGGGATCAAATACTTCAGGAAAAACGTGAACTATTTCATTATACCCTTGAAGAAGGTAAAGTTCAGTTTGAAAAAAGTATTGAGGACTTACAAAAACGGGAGAAAACTGGTCTTTTAAAATACCTGTTTTCTGCTCACCTGGGTCATATTCTTAGCGCCCCGATTGTCTACACTCTGTTTATCTGTTTTGCTTTCCTTGATTTAATGGTGACCTTTTATCAGCTCACCTGTTTTCGTATTTATGGCATACCGCTGGTAGAACGTAAAAAACATGTCGTCATTGACCGTCAGCATCTCGCCTATCTAAATATTATTGAAAAAATTAATTGCGTCTATTGTGGTTATGGTAATGGAGTTATTGAATATGTCCGGGAAGTCAGTGCTCGAACTGAACAGTACTGGTGCCCCATTAAACATGCCCAACGCACTCCCGAACCTCATCGCCGGGTACATCATTTTCTTGACTATGGTGATGCTGAAAATTACCACGAAAAATTAAAGCAACTGCGTGAAGATATTAAGAAATTACAGGATTTAAAATAATAATAAAAAAATTTTTTTGCTCTTGAAAATTAAAAAATAGTTCCTATTACTTCTAATAGATAAAGGTTTTGTAACTAAATTTATATTAGGAGGTGTGCGATGACTTTAACACATTATGATCCTTTTAAAGAATTAAGAACAATTTCTCGCAGTCTTAATTCTTTTAATGATTTTTTTAACAACAGCATAAGCAGTAATGAGTTGTCACAACTCAATGTCTCTTCCTTTGTTCCTGATGTTAATACCAGAGAAGGTGAATATGCCTATCATATTGATGTCGATTTACCCGGCATTGAAAAAGATGATATTCATATTGGCATTGATAATAATATCTTAAGCATTTCAGGTGAACGTAAAACCAAAGAAGAAACCAAAGAAGAGGATTATTACAAAGTGGAAAGCTCCTTTGGTAAATTTGAACGTAAATTTTCACTGCCTGATGATGTGGATACTGAAAATATTCATGCGGAATCCAGCAATGGGGTACTGGAAATTACTATTCCAAAGTTAGCACCTCAGGAAGATCAGATCAGGAAGATAGAAATTAAATAACGCCTGTTCAAATAAATTTCAGCAGCCATCAAGATTGTCTGATGGTTGCTGAGTTGACTAAATTTGAAGGAGATGTGTTATGGATATTATAAAGGATATTAAAACCATTTCTTCAGACTTAAAAGAAGGACTGAAGGATGGTGTAGAAAAAACCAGAACAACTCTGGCCAATGTTGCCAGTCATTTGCCATTTATAAACCTGGCAAAAAATAGAGAAAACCGGCATACCATAGAAATTGATCTGCCCGGTGTTGAAAAAAAAGATATTGATATTTCTATTGTCGGCAACACTTTAACCGTCAGTGCTGAACGGAAAATGAAACAGGAGGTGAATAAAGAAGATTATTATCTCCTGAGCAGTTATTTTGGAAAAATTTCTCGTTCCTTTATTTTGCCTGATGTTATCGACAGGGATCAGGTCGATGCAGAATATAAAGACGGTCGTCTTTATATTCACTTAAGTGAATCAGGACAAAAGGTTCAAACGAAAGTAGCTATTAAATAAGCATTTTCAGAGATGTGAAATAATCAGTCGTTATGCAGCCATCAAGGACTGATAGCTGCTAACATATCACCCTGAAAACATTTAATTCTCCATAATTTGATTAAAAGTGCCCTTGACCTGGAGTTAACTTCATATGGTAAACTCTATTTTAATCTTATTAAGATATATTGTGAGCAAAAATGAAGCTATTTATATTGTTATTATGCACTATCGTTTTACAGTCAGCCTGGAGTGAAGACAAACCAGAGAATATTATTGATTTTCCGAATGTACCGGAAATCCCGGTACCCAAAAATATGGGTTATGACCATTATTTTAAAAATAATCAACCGGTGAAAATTGTATTTGGTATTTCTGATCCCGGATCACAGTTTAAAGAATCACTCACCAATGCAGCCTATACCATTAAATATCTCAAACCTCGGCACATTAAATATAACATCCAGCTGGTTCTGTACGGCAAAGCCGTTCTGCCTGCCAATAGTTTCAATGAACAATATGCCGGTTATAGTGAATTAATGAATGACTTAAACCAGCATGGTGTTGAATTTGTGGTGTGTAATAACTCCCTGACAACTCTAAACCAATCAGCAGATGATGTTTATTCATATATGAGAATTGTACCTGCAGGCATTTTGCAGATTGTCAAAAAACAGATGCAGGGCTTTGCATATATACATAATTCCAGATAAACATTATACAACTCTCCTTATCAGTATTTAAACCTGGAATATAAAACAGGATGCCTCTGGTTCGTATTATTACGATTCTATTCAAAAACCATATTATTAATTATTTTACTCATCACGCCGGGCTTCATTATAATATTTTGATCATTCTATTAAAAAAAACTTGACATGGAGTTGACTCCAGGAGGTACGATTAACACAGGCTTATAAAATTCAGAGGATCAACGATGAAACAGGTTATTATTGCCCTGACGGTATTATTATTTCTGCCCCTGTCATTACGGGCAGCTAACACTCAGGTCATTGATATTGAAATAAAGGGTATGAGCTGTAAGTTCTGTGCTTATAGTGTGCAGAAAAATCTGGGCAAACTACCTGAAATTGATAAGGCAGAGGTTAATATTGATACTCAGAAAGCACATATTGTTATGCATGAAGACAGGCAGGCCAATGTGGAACAATTAAAAGAAAAAATTACTGAATCCGGTTTTACTCCGGTAAAAGTGACTATCAGCAATCAATAAACATCATTAGACAGGACAGAACGAACAGGGTAAAGCTATGAGCATCAGTATTGAAATTTTTTCTTCCCCCGGCTGCGGTAAATGCGGTCATGCTAAAGACGTATTGTGCCAAATAGCAGAAGATATGGGCGGTGACCAGATTCAGTGGCGGGAGGTCAATATTCTGGAAGAAATTGACTATGCCGTTGAGCTGGGTGTTATGACCACACCATCCATTGCCATAAACGGCAAACTGATTTTTGCCGGCTTGCCAACAGCCAGAAAACTTCGGGGTGCACTGGAAACACACCTTAATGCGAAAACTCAGGAGTTAAAGCAATGATTACACTATTGCTGCTCACAGCTACATTGCTTGGATTACTGGCCTTTTTTGAACCCTGTACTATTGCTACACATACTCTGTTTTCTGTGCGTGTTAATCAGTCAGAAGATAATAAAGCCTGGCAAAGTTTATTGCTGGTCTGGCTGAGTCGAAGCGTATTATTGATCGCTATTTTTGCACTTTCCGTGATCCTGTTTGACACACCGCAATGGGGTACTTATACCCCCAGTATTATCTTAACCATTATGGCTATTGTGTATGTCATGTCCCGTTTTACCTATATCCCGGTACCTCATCTGGAATTTTTTAAATTACTGCCCAGTGCTAACAAGTTGCCCTTTTCCATACAACTGGGCCTTACCCTGCCGGCCTGTACTCTACCGCTGGTGGTGGTGACCGCTGGAATGGCAGCTACAGTCCACTCTATTGGTTTTGCTGTTTTAGCCGGGATTTTATTTGCCACCTTATTTTCCATGCCTCTATTTATTGCTTCTTATAAAGGTGTCCATGAAGACGCTAAACAATTACTAAATAAGGCTGCCAAAGGCAGCCCTTATCTCACTGCTATACTCTTATTAAGTACTGCTTTATATTTACTCATTCCTGCACTGGATATTTCTACCGATGCCTTAAAACAAACTCTGCATACAGCCAGTTGGGCCGGAATTGGACTGTCTTTTCTGGCCGGACTGGTATTCAGTTTTAATCCCGTATCCTTTGCCTCTGTACCAGTTATGCTGGCCTATGTAACCAAAGCTCACGAACCTCGACGTGCGCTTTTAATGGGCAGTGCCTTTGTGTTTGGGATGCTCTTTACCCATGTGATATTAGGTGTGGCTGCCGCTATGGGTGGCGAATGGGTTCAGGGGATTATGGGGCGTCAGTGGGGTTTATTAC
>JALSUJ010000327.1 GCA_027071355.1 Gammaproteobacteria bacterium
ATAAAGTAAACTTGTAGACATGCTTTTTTCCTGACTTTTTTATTGGCGTAAAAAATACAGGGTAGTATGCATGTCTACTCTCGTTCTTTTCCAGTTTTAGGTACGCAAATTTGTGAAGAACCAAAAATTTGATACTAAACTAAAAAAGCCATCTCATTTGAGGTGGCTTTGCAATAGCAGTATAGTGCCTCTATTGAATTCAAAATTATCAATGTCTTCTTAGGTCGATTCTCGACATTACGTTCCGAATAATGAAATCCTAATTAGGCAGTGTGAGTACGAATAAAGCCAAAATAACCTGTAAAACCCTTTATCTCCAGCATCTAAGACTGTTTCGTTACGATGTCAACTGATTTTTCCAGGATAATGCTATCATTCACTGATGCGAATTATTGCGAAATCAACGCTCAGGAAGTTTTTGGATAGTCGGCCTGAATATGGCGATGCCAGGGTGACGATGACAGTAATGGTACAACTACGTGCTGAAATCAACCTGGAAAACAACCTATTACATTAAAGAGAATTTAAAAACGGCCAGTATCCTTAAAAATAACCGAGTCGTATTTAATATCTGTGGCAACAAATATCGTATTGTCGTCATAATGGATTATAAATTACTTATGACAATGGAATGTTGTTTAAGTATTAAGAATGTTAAACTTGACCAAAAATTTTTAGAGAGAAGTTTATGGACATTTTTCAAACTATTATTCTTGGTCTTATTGAAGGTATTACCGAGTTTTTACCCATTTCATCAACCGGACATCTGATTGTAGCCAGCGAGTGGCTGGGCTTACCTCAATCAGACACTAATATGGCCTTTGAGATCATTATTCAACTGGCAGCAATTTTAGCAGTAATAAGCAATTATCGAGATAAATTTTCACCAAAACATCTGCAATTATGGATCAAGGTTTGTATAGCCTTTGTTCCAATTGGTCTGGTTGGCTTATTGTTCCATAAGCAGGTCAAAGCATTATTTTCTGTTGAGATAGTGGCCATAATGTTTATTATTGGTGGCATTATCTTTTTAATAGTAGAAGGCCTGTTAAAAAATCGCCAACCTAAAGTTCACTCTGTTGAAGATATTAGTTATAAACAGGCCGGTATTATTGGTATTGCTCAGATATTTGCGCTCATTCCCGGTACCAGTCGGGCCGGTTCTACCATTATCGGCGCATTACTGGTGGGTATAAATCGAGAAGCCAGTGCCGAATTTTCTTTCCTGCTGGCCTTACCGGTAATGTTTGCTGCCAGTGGACTTGATATGCTGAAACATTATCAGGATTTTTATGGTGTCAATATTATTCCTTTACTGACCGGTTTTGTTACTGCCTTTCTAGCAGCCCATTTTACTATGAAGTGGTTAATCGCTTTTTTAAACAAATTTACTTTTAATGCTTTTGGAATTTACAGAATTATTTTTGGAGGCATGCTACTGGTCTGGTATTATAAAAATTAAATTTGAATAATTCAGTTGTCACTAACAACTGTCACTAACAACAATGGTCTTATGCACTAAATCTAAAAGTTTTTCAGGATAAATGAATGCATTTGTGGCCTGCAGTCATATTCCATTTTTTCAACAGACATCCATTTCGTGAATTTTATAACAGATTATGTAACTCGAGTTACAGTTATTCATTGTTAATTTTATAATACCAACTTAACTATATATCTATTTATCTAGATATGCTATATTTTAAATCATTATCTGATTATTTCCATCATTATGTAAGTCAGGTAAAAAATTTAAAATAACTCTGTCCTGAGAGATCTATCCTGAGAGAATAGTATGTCTAAATATTATAATCGTCTGACCACCATTATTATTGTTTTCCTTGTTGTTGCTCTGGCCGTTGGAGCGGTTCTTTTACGTAAACAGCGTACCAGTCAGGTTGCCTCGCTGCCTGATATTGAGCCAACACCCTGGGCACTGCATACCATTGCGATTAAAAAAGGCCATCTTGCACAGGAATTTCTGGCACTGGCGACACTTAACGGCAGTACAGAAATTACCATAAGCAGTCAGATTTCCGGAGAAATCATACAAATGGGCCCCAGAGAGGGGATTAAGGTAAAAAAAGGCGACTTACTGGCTAATATTTCTGTTAGGGAATTAATAGAACAACGGGCAGGACTTGAAGCGCAATTACAGGGCGCAGAAGCAGAATTATCACGCAGCAAGGATGAATTTGCCCGTCAGCAAAAGCTTATTAAAAAGCACCTGACTTCTCAGGAATTACATGAGTCGAAAAAAACAGCCGCTTTAGCCGCTCAAAAACAGGTTAATAATTTACAACGCCAGATTGCCGCACTTAATGTACGTATTGGTTATGGTTCTGTTTATGCCCCCGCCGACGCCCTGGTTGCTTCGCGGCTGTCTGAACCGGGTGATATTGCCATGCCTGGAAAAATTTTATATAAATTAACCATTGATACCACCTCCAGGCTGCAGGTTAAATTACCCCAGCAGGTACTGGAACAGGTTCACTCAGGCACCAGAGTGATTCTGAGCTACGGCAGCTTACAGCAGGCGGTTTTTCTATCCAGAATATTCCCTGCTCTTGATACTCATGCCTTAGGTACTGCCGAAGCCGATTTAAACAGTATGCCTTTTGGTTTACCCAGTGGTTCACGAATACCGGCACATGTCATCTTAGCCTCTGTTGAAAACGCTTTAATTATCCCTCATCGCGCTATAGTGGAAAGTGGACATTCCTCTACTTCGGCTGATACGGGTAAAAAAGGCTTTGTTTTTAAAGTTGTTACCCAGGACAAAAAAGAAAAACTCAAACGTATTGATGTTGATATTATTTTCCAGGCTCATAAAGCTCTGGCCATCAGCAGTAAAGAGCTGCATGCTGGTGATCGGCTGGTCGCAGCCCATGAAAGTGTTCTGATACAGCTTAAAAATAATGATCCGGTTGTCACTGAGGCACTCAATAGTAACTCAGGAGACAGTCAATGAGCTTTGCAGAACGCTTATTAAGTCAGCCTCATGCTATTCTTGCTGCCACTATTATTGCTTTACTTCTTGGCTGGATGGGTTTTAATGCCATACCCACCAATCTGTTTCCAAATACCAACCGGCCTACTATTTCGGTTGTTGTACAATGGCCTGGTGCAACTACCGAAGACGTTGCTAATGAAGTGACTCACGCCCTGGAAGTTCGATTATTTGCCATTGATGGGGTACGTAAAGTGACCTCCACCTCAAGAGATGAGGTATCAGCAGTACAGGTAGAATTTGAATACGATAATGACATCAATACTGCGGCTAATGCGGTCAGTACCGAATTATCCCGTGTCCGGGGGCTGTTGCCTGAGGGTATTCATGAACCGCTTATTTTTAAAATTACTGATGCTGCACGTCCGGTAATGACACTGGCCGTTACCGCCCGCAAGGGCAGTGGTCTGGATCTGGCTCAGGTCAGACGTATTTCAGAATATGACCTGCGTGACACCCTGTTAAATTTGCCTGGCGTTGCAGAAGCAGAAGTTTTTGGCGGTCCTGTACGTCAGGTTAGTATTGATCTGGATCGGGACAAATTACTGGCTCATAAACTGGATATTGCCCAGGTTTCTGCCGCTCTTGCCCGTTCAAATATCTCTCAACCTGCAGGACTGGTTTACCGTGAGGGAGAACGCTTACGCCTGACGGCACAGACTCTCGCCAAAGGACCTGAAGATCTGGCTGCCGTACTGGTACCCTTAGATGGCGGTCACCATGTCAGAGTAGGGGATTTGGGCAAGGTCCACTGGGGTGCCTCTGATCCCACTTCTTTATATCATGGTAATGGTACTAATGCAGTGGCCATTGCATTATTACGCTCAGAAAAAGGCTTTGCACAACCGGTTATTGACTCCGTTAATCAACGTCTGGCTGAAGTACAGAAAAAGTTTCCTACCCTTAATATACAGGTAGCCGATACGCAGGGACGTTTAATTGGGCTGACTGTCAGCAATATGCTTGATTCTTTACGTGACGCTATTATTATGACAGTTATTGTGATCCTGTTATTTATTGGTAATAGCCGAGCTGCATTAGTGGTTGCCATTTCATTGCCTATCTCCTATCTATTGAGTTTTGCCATTCTGTGGTGGATGGGTTTTGAATTCGATATGGTGACTTTATCTGCCATTATTATTGCAGTCGGATTACTCGCAGATGATGTCATTGTGGTAATGGAAAATATCGAACGACGCATGCGTGAGCTGGGTGAAAATCGACGACTGGCAGCCATTCGTGGTCTTGATGAAATTATATTAGCAGATACCAGTGGTACTATCAGTACTATTGTTGTACTGCTGCCCATAATGTTTATTGGGGGATATGTACAAACCGTTTTAAGACCATTAACGGTGACCCTGTCAGTTACTCTAATGTCATCATTAGTAGTTTCTGTGGCATTAATTCCGTTATTTGCCCCATTTATATTAAAACCCGGAGCGAAAGATCCCCTGGCCTGGATATTAAATCCATTTACCCGCTATGTTATGGAGCCTTTAAAAAAATTATATTTATTTCTGGTTTCCTGGGGGCTGAACCATCGTGCACTGGTATTGATCCTGTTTTTCTTTTTATTTGTGGTATCAGCCAGTCAGATGAAATTACTTGGGCGGGAAATTATGCCTCTAATGGATACCGGAATATCTCAGATTACTTTTGAAGCACAGTCTGATACAGATGATCAGCAAATGCAGACCATTATTAATCAGATTGAAGCCGTTATACGTCAGGAAATTCCTCAACAATGGCTAATTTCAGATTCTGTTATTATCGGTTCCGAACCAGGTGTTAAATCTTTCGGCGCACAGCGGCTACTACAACAGGGGGAAATTACCCTCAATCTGGTAGACCGTTTTCATCGTGATCGTAGCTTATATGATATTAATGAATCCTTGCGCCAGAAGCTGAGAAAAATTCCTGGATTAATCACGGCCAATGTATCTGTTTTTGGGGCAACACCTTTATCCTCTATACGCGCTAATGTCGATGTAATGATAAAAGGACCGGATCCCATTGTACTGGATGAGCTGGCCAGTCAGGTTGTTAATCGATTAGCCACTATTCCCGGCCTAACCGGTGTCGAACGTAGCTGGCAGGGGCATTCTACCCGGATAGAATTAAATGTCGATCCGTCATTAGCCCGTCTTAATGGCTTATCCGCCTTTACTATTGCTCAACAGGTGGCACAGGCTGTTGGGGGGACTTCTGGCGGGCGCTTAAGGGTTATGGGAGAAAACCCCATTCCAGTCTGGGTTCGGCTGCAAAATGGTCAACGCAATACCGCTATTGATCTACAGGCCATTAATATTCGAACCAATGACGGCAGCTTTATACCTCTGGCTTCTGTTGCCAGCCCTAGACTGGTTATAACACCCACTGCCGAAACCCATCAATATCTTGAACCCACCATTGATATACTGGCCTGGCGCAGAGATATTGCCATTACCACTTTACATGATGAGGTAGCTAAAGCACTGGCTGATCTGGATTTACCGCGTGCATATAGCATTTCTTATGAAGGTGAATTTAAACAATTATCCGAGTCATTTTCCCGTCTGGCAAAATCGTTTTTATTAGGTCTTGCCATGTTGTACTTAATGCTCAGTGTCACTTTTCGGTCATTTCTTGATCCGCTGGCCATTATGGGCAGTTTACCCCTGGCTGTTATCGGTGCTGCCTGGGGATTATTATTAGGTGATAAATTTGGTTCCATGCCTTCTTTTATGGGGCTGATCTTACTTATGGGAATTGTTGTCAATAATGGTATTTTATTAATTGATTTTGCAAAAGTTGCCATGCACAAAGGCAAAAACATTAATAATGCCTTACTGGATGCGGTAGCAAAAAGAACTCGTCCGATTTTAATGACAGCTCTTGCTTCTGCTGTGGGAATGATACCTATCGCTCTTGAGTGGGCGGTCGGTATTGAACGCTTATCACCACTGGCGCTGGTGGCTATTGGTGGTTTAATTACCGGTACCTTCCTGAATTTACTGGCTGTTCCCGTATTTTTTTCATTACTGGTATCTCTGCGCCAGAAAGTAATTAAACCTGTTAATGATGGATAAGATATTATGAATCTTGAAGACAATATAAAAATAGCTCAGTTACTGGGTAATATTTCGGCCTTAAGAGATCACAAAACCAATGAGCACAATATCCGGGTAGCTTATTTATCGAGTTTACTGGGTAAAAAATTTGATTTAAAAAAATCGGCTATGCGAGGTCTGATGAAAGGGGCCTTTTTACACGATATCGGTAAGATTGGTATCCCCGATAATGTGTTATTAAAAAATGGCCCATTAAGCAAACAGCAATGGCAGATCATGAGACAACACCCTGTTCTGGGAGTTGAATTAGTAAAAGATATACAATGGTTTCACGATGCGGTGCCTGTCATCCTGCATCACCATGAAAAATTTGATGGTTCAGGTTATCCAGGAGGCCTGAAAGATGATGAAATCCCCTTTAATGCACGCATATTTGCCATTGTCGATGTCTTTGATGCTTTAGTGACAGCTCGTCCCTACAAAAAATCTTTTACCTTAAAAAAGACCTTAAACATTATCCAGAAAAGTAGCGGCAGTCATTTTGATCCTGCTGTTGTTGAACAGTTTATGCGCTGTTCAGAAAAGTTTTATAACATTATTTCAAATTGTTCAAAAAAAGATCTTAAAAAGAAACTCATCATAAGAAGAGGGCATGTCTTTGGTTTATAAACCAAAGACTGAATTATTATGGAATTATTTATTTATTTTAATCTGACGTTGATTTTTTCTACCCTGTTCTCAATGGGGGGAATTGGTTCAGCAATCGCATTAGTCAGTATCTTTCCCATGGCGGGTATGCCCCTAAACCTGGCAAAGGCGCTGGGTCTATTTATAAATACCATCAGTACTTTCAGCGGCAGTATATTAAATTTTTTACGCCGTGATCTGGATTTCCGCTTTGCATTACCTTTGGTCATTTCAATATTGATCAGCACTCCAGTTGGTGCCTATCTAAGTCAATATATTGCTGAGTATTGGGTAAAGTGGGTACTGATAATTTTTTTATTGCTCAGTGCAAGCCTGTTATTAGTACAGAAAAAACAGGCCAAAGTGAATTATACCAGAACATGGGTATTGTATATTATTGGTGTCGGTGTAGGTCTTGTTTCCGGCTTGCTGGGTGTGGGTGGGGGTTCATTAATTGTTCCCTTATTAATTTTTCTGGGTTATGAACCTAAAAAGGCAGCCTACA
Organism: Gammaproteobacteria bacterium; assembly: GCA_027071355.1. Lineage (GTDB taxonomy): Bacteria > Pseudomonadota > Gammaproteobacteria > GRL18 > GRL18 > JANELJ01. The sequence goes on from JALSUJ010000327.1 coordinate 7,256, forward strand.
CAGTTAGCTTTGTTATTCCATTTTCATCATTGGGTGCCTTCTTTACCTATTTGCATTTTGTTCAAATGAACTGGTTATTATTACTGGTTGTTACTATAGCTGCATTTCTGGGTGGAATTATCGGTAACCGAATTATGCATTATCGATTGAGTCAGCAACAGGTAAAACAATTGCTGGCTATTGTTTTATATCTGCTGGCAATAAAACTAACAATGAGTCAATTTCAGGGAGTCTAATTATGTTGCAATATAATATTACTGCACAAAGAATTGATCATCATGGCAGTCTTGTTCAGTGTAAAGAGGCTGAAATAATTCTGGATACAGATTTGCAGGGGCGTTCTGATGCATTTAATCCGGCTGAATTACTACTGGCAGCTCTGGCGGCCTGTATTATAAAAAATATAGAGCGTGTTATTCCTATTCTTAAATTTCAATTAAATAATGTACAGGTCAGTATTAACGGCTACCGACAGGACAAACCACCCAAAATGCAGCGCATAGAATATAAACTAATGATAGATACTCAGGAAAGTGATAAAAGGCTGGCATTATTACATCGTAATATTAAACAGTTTGGTACTGTCTACAATACTCTGGTGCATGGCTGTGAATTAACAGGCACAATTGAACGTCAATAATTTCAAATACTCGATAAAATTGACTTAAGCTAAAATAGCTGATTAAGGAGCAAACAATGAAGGCTTTAGATTTTGATAATTATCTGCGCAACTTTGGTTATGATGAGCGCAAGGCTATGAAAATACAATTACCTGAGTTACTCAAATTGTATAAAGAAAAAAAGGTTCAACTGATTGATATTCGTTTTAAAGAGGAATACACAGCCTGGAGTGTTGGTATTGGCCAGCATATTCCTCTGAATGAGCTTCCAGACAGACTGGATGAACTGGACCCGGATAAAACCATTGTTACTATGTGTCCTCATTATGATCGGGCTGAAATAGCACGTTTGTATTTAACGATAAAAGGCTATCATTCCCGTTATTTAACTGATGGCATGTTGGGCATTGTAAAGGAATTGCGCGGTGATATTGCGCGTGATTATATGGAATCAATATAAGATTTCATTGAGTAATCAATACCTGGTTCCTTCTCCGTCTGGGAGAGGGAATAAATAGATAGAATTTATTTATACTTAGAAGGAGATAAAAATGAATGATTTTAGTAATGAATTTGCCCAGAGCATTGTGCCACAGGAAATGTCCAGGGCCAGAATTTCAGTAGAAGACGTTATTGCAGCTCATAATAAGGGTGACGC
>JALSUJ010000328.1 GCA_027071355.1 Gammaproteobacteria bacterium
AGCCTGTATTCAATACGTAATTTTATTAGTTGTATTTTTACTGATAGGGCCAATAATTACAATAGCTTAACTGATCTTTTTATAAATTATGTTAACTTCTTCTTTTTTTACACCAGCGTGCAGGGTTGTCCGGTTTACCATTGTGACGTATTTCAAAATACAGCCCGGCCTGTTTTAAACCACCGCTACTACCAACTGTAGCAATAATCTCATTATTCTCAACCCAGTCACCGACTTCTTTTAACAGTGCCTGATTATGGGCATAAAGACTCATATAACCGTCACCATGGTCAATAATTACAATCAGGCCATAGCCTCTAAGCCAGTCAGAATAGGCAATGCGTCCATGAGATATGGCATGTATGGGAGTGCCTTCCCGGACACGGATAATATTGCCCTGCCATTTTACATCACCGACACTGCGCCAGTGATTAAACAGTTTTCTGACCTTGCCTCTGGCAGGCCAGTAGAGTTTTCCGCGTTGTTTTTTAAACGGTTTTTCAGTGGGCAGAGAGGGTATATCGTCCAGGGCTTTTTTTAATTTATTAATTAATGCACTCAGACGTTTTTTGTCATTTAACAGGTGATTTAATTGTTTATCCTTTGAAGCAATATCCTGATCCAGGTGGTTAATCAGGGTATTTCGCTGAGCCTGTTTTTCTTCCAGTTGACGTTTTTGGTATTCCAGGCTCTGCTGCTTTTCTGTTAATGTCTGCCGGGTCAGGCTGATGGACTGCTGATCTTCGGTAATAGAATTGAGTAATTGATTGACCTCTTCAATCTGCTGACTGCGGGCAGTATTAAAATAATCATAGTAGGTCATAATACGGCTGATAGTGGCAGGATTCTGCTGGTTAAGAAGTAATTTGATATATTCCTGCCGGCCAATACTATAACTGGCCTGTAACTGACCGGCAAGAAGCTGCTGCTGAGTCAGCAGTTCCTGCTGGTGCTGGCGCAGTCTGACATTAAGTTCATCTAGTTGCTGGTTTAACGTGTGGATAGTCTGCTTAGTGACAAAAAGTTTTCCAGCGGTGTCAGCAATGCGTTGTTCAGAGCTTTGAATTTCATGCGCCAGCTGAGATTTATCGTGCTGCTGTTGTTTTAAGTCGGATTTTAGCTTTTTGATTTGCTGGCGCAGCTGTTTTAACTGCTGTTCTTTAAGCTGACCTCTGGAAGATGCACTCAATAGTGCAGGAGATAATAATAGAGACAGCAGCATCAGCAGCAGGAATAGCCTGCCGGATAGTTGCTTATAGGAAAAAATGGGTTTACTCGCTTTGTGCTTCAACATCTTCCTTTAGTGTTACTAGAGAGCGACCGTTCATTTCTGAAGGTATATCCTGTCCCATCAGGTATAACATGGTAGGTGCAATATCAGATAAAGCCCCGGTTTCTGCCATTTCAGCATCCCGCCCTATATACACAAAAGGCACTGGATTGCAGGTATGAGCCGTATATGCCTGCCCGGTTTTTTCATTAAGCATTAATTCCGCATTACCATGATCGGCAGTCAGTATTAATTCTCCGCCAGCTGCTCTGGAGGCTTTGCAGATAATATCAATAAACTTGTCCAGAGCTTCAATGGCTTCAATGGTGGCCTCTTCATTACCTGTGTGTCCAACCATATCGGGATTGGCAAAATTACAGATAATGGCATCATATTGCCCGGATTTTATAGCCTCCACCAGTTTTTCTGTCAATAGCGGGGCATTCATCTGAGGCTGCAAATCGTAAGTGGCCACATCCGGTGAGTCAATCAGGATCCGATCTTCATCGGGGAAGGGTTCTTCCTCTCCGCCATTAAAGAAAAAAGTCACATGGGCATATTTTTCTGTTTCAGCAATACGTAACTGACGTAAGCCCAGTTTGGAGATATATTCACCAAATACATTGGTTAGTCGTTCAGGTGGAAAGGCTACCGGGATATCAAATTTTGAGGAATACTCAGTCAGACTGACAAACTGTCCCAGTTTAATACGCCGTTCACGTTTAAAGGCTTCAAACTTGTCTTCAATAAAAGGGCGGGTGATCTGGCGGGCACGATCAGAACGATAGTTCATAAATATCATGATATCGCCGTCTTCAATTTTTATTGCCTCCGAGCTTTTGGGGACAATACTGGTGGCCTGTACAAATTCATCAGACTCTCCACGCTGATAGGCCAGATCAAGCCCATCAAGAGCAGATTCAGCCGTATAGATGCCATGCCCGTCAGCAATCACATCATAGGCAGATTTAATTCGCTCCCAGCGATGATCCCGATCCATGGCATAATATCGACCTACAATGGAGGCAAAACGACCATGCCCCAGTTCATCAAAGACGATTTGCATGGCTTTAATAGATTCCTTGGCACTGCGGGGGGCAGTATCACGATCATCCAGAAAAGCATGCAGATAGAGTTTGTCTATACCGCGTTCTGCAGCCAGTTTGGCCATAGCATGTATATGGCACTCATGACTGTGTACCCCGCCAGGTGACAGC
>JALSUJ010000329.1 GCA_027071355.1 Gammaproteobacteria bacterium
TTGATTCAAACTGATATTATATTTTTGTAATGACAGATAACAATTTGATCATGAACAATAAAATTACAACTAATACTGTACGATAATCTGTTGAGTTGTGAAGATTATCTTTTTTCAGGGTCGACTAAATACTCAAGGATATTTTCCATCAGACTATTAATAGAGCTATAGCGCTCTTGAGGAGCTGAAAGGATCTCTGCCTCTGATTGAATATATCGACCTTCTACCAGTTCGTTTCTGCAATTTTTGACGATAGCCTGTGCTGAACCTGGTGTTGTTTCCAGATGAAACTGTAAAGCAATAACATTGCGCCCAATTTGAAATGCCTGATTCGTACAAACCTGGCTTTGTGCAATTTGTACCGCGCCATCGGGCAGACTAAATGTTTCACCATGCCAGTGAAATACATCAATTTCATCAGGAAACTGAAAAACAGAATGGTTTTCTGGCTTTACCGCCTGAACTGGAAACCATCCAATTTCCTTTTCAGAGTTGGGAAATACTTCAGCACCCATAGAATGGGCAATAAGCTGTGCACCCAGACAAATACCCAAAACCGGTTTTCCAGCCAGGATGACGCTTTTTATAAACTGTGCTTCATTAACTAACCAGGGATATAGTTGTTCATCGTTGACGCTCATAGGGCCGCCCAGGACAATGAGTATATCAATATCTTTAACTTTCGGCAGTTCCTCAGAAATATAGAATTGAGTGCCTGATAGTTGGTAACCGGCCTTTTGAAGCCAGGCCTCAGTACTTCCAGAACCTTCAAAAGGTACATGTTGCAGATAATGTGCCTGCATCTGATTATCTCTTTTTACTGGTTAAGGCTGGTTTTACTGTCATTGTGTTTTAGCCAATGACAGTACCGTACAAGGCAAAACCCGGTTATAACTTAAAAAGTTATGGGCAGGTTATGCGAACATCCATAATTTATAATACCGCATCTTACCGAAATTACAACTGGATGAAAAAACCTGGATAGGAACTGTTTAGTGGATTAAGTTATGGATGTCCTTGATCAGTTTGCTAACTGCCCCAAAGTCGCCGGATCCAGGATTTCTTTTTCAATTCAGGCTGAGCACCTGCGGCAAGGAAGAAGCCGCTGTATTGCATGTCTTCATCCATAATGTGTTTGGATAGCCAGGATTTAAGAAAATGCATCAGTTCAAAACTGATGGCTGTTTTGCCAGAAGCCACTTTTTCTTGAAGTTCGACTACATGATGTAATAGCTCATCATGTATTTCTTTATGGTCTTCATAACCAGGATAACCCAAAATACGCATTAAACTTTCTTCTACGGCAAAATGAATCTTAGTATAATCAGCCAGATCAGCAAGAATGTCGATAACCACTTCGCTACCATGCTGTTTGTCTATGGCATCATGCATACGGTTGATAAGATTAACCAGCACTTTATGTTGCTCATCAATTTCCTCAATGCCAACACTTAAATCATCGGACCAGCTGATGAATTTACTCATGAAAGTTTCCTGAAAAAGTAATTAATCGAAGTTATAGCGTTCCTACAACTTTAGAAAAGCTTAGTTTGACACAAATTCATTGAAAAATTAAGTTTGATTATTCAATGCGGTTGATGTATATCAAAAGTATACGATGTTTATTAATAATTACTAATGTATATTTCCCAGCCAGTAGCCAAAGTCTCAAGGTGAACTTCAATCATCTGAGTTTGGCGTATTTTTTCCCAGGTCCACGCCGACATAATCAACTCTTTCCAAATTGAAATTTAAGGCATTTTCTGACGCCTCCTATACAATCTGTCTCAGCCGTAGACATACACCTAAGAAAATCCGTTTGTTTATTGATCAGATGATTGAATATGTTAAGCAACAGAAAATAGTTGTAGAAATAGTTGTGGGAAATAGTTGTGGACACCCATTAAATGAAAATTACAAATCTCAATAGATGGGTGTCCTAGATCATTCGCATTTATAAACTGTGCTTCATTAACTAACCAGGGATATAGTTGTTCATCGTTGACGCTCATAGGGCCGCCCAGGACAATGAGTATATCAATATCTTTAACTTTCGGCAGTTCCTCAGAAATATAGAATTGAGTGCCTGATAGTTGGTAACCGGACTTTTGAAGCCAGGCCTCAGTACTTCCAGAACCTTCAAAAGGTACATGTTGCAGATAATGTGCCTGCATCTGATTATCTCTTTTTACTGGTTAAGGCTGGTTTTACTGTCATTGGCGTTTTAGCCAATGACAGTACCGTACAAGGCAAAACCCGGTTATAACTTAAAAAGTTATGGATGTCCTTGATAATTTTTATCATTAGTTCTTGATCATTATAAGCGTTATATTTAAAGTGTCGGTATAAAGCGACATGTTGATACCCTCAATAATAAGCAACCGTTCAAAAAGGAGTATGGACGCTCATGAAAAATTTAATAAAAAAGCAGATCTATCTTCAACTTATATTGCTGCTCACTACATTATCAATTGCGTGCACGCCACAATCAGCACAAACGTTGAATATTAGCAATACTGTCCTGTCAGAAGATGGTAGTCCCATCACTTATGGTGTTGTGGGGCATGGAGAACCTGCCATTGTTTTTATTCACTGCTGGACCTGTAATCATAACTTCTGGGACAAGCAAATAGCTTATTTTTCCAGAACACATCAGGTAATATGGCTTGATCTGGCCGGACATGGTCAATCAGGTAGTCATCGTACAAGCTATACAATGGCCGCCTTTGGTGAAGATGTGGCTGCTGTAGTCAATAAAGTCAAAGCCAGGAAAGTTATACTTGTCGGTCACTCAATGGGCGGTCCGGTGGCTATTGAAGCTGCTAAACTGCTGGGTAATAAGGTTGTTGCTGTTGTTGGAGTGGATACCTTCTATACCTCGTTTAAGTATCCTGAAGATCAGGCCTCTATAAAGCAGTTTGTAAAACCTTTTGAAACAGATTTCAGAGCAACCAGTGATAAACTGTTACGCTCAATGTTTGTAAAAAATATTACTCCATCAGTTCGGGATGAAATAGTCAGCAGATTTTCGGAAGCCAATTCTGAAGTAGGTATCAGTGCCTTGTATGAACTATTTAACTGGAATGCTGCTCAGGCTAAATCGGATCTGAATCAATATGCTGATATTCTCTATAATATTAATGCTGCTCCAACCGGCAGGGAAATACCTCCCAACGATCATACCACAATGATCCCCCATGTCGGTCATTTTATTGCTCAGGTAAAGCCGGAAGAATTTAATAAGGCACTTGAAGACATTATTTTGAAGGTGAAACAGGGGCAGGGGAGTAGTGGATAAAGGATAAAGCGGACACCCACAATTTACCTCTTCAAACACTTTCAGGACAATAGAGGTAAGTAAATGGGGGGGGCTATAATTATTTCTTCTAAGACCATATACTGGTCCTGTTTTCGTGGCTGATTCAGTGAGCTAACGCTAAATAAAAGTTCCAGATTTGTGAGTACTTAATTGAACTTAAACCTTTTTTGTTGATCAAATTTATCGACAAAAATAAAATAATCAGCAAAAAGGTTTAAAATGGGAACAAGTATAACAAAACTAAATTTTGGGTCAGAGTAAAAATTACCTGAACACTACTTTTATTCGGACTCAAACTTTAAGCTTATCGACTTCTAGCACCATGAAGTCTAAGAATTTTAACAATATCTACATAGTTCTTTCTTTTTGCATAATTTAAAGCGGTATTCCCATTAAAGTCTTTAATATGAATATTGGCACCTTTTGATATTAAAAGTTCAACATTAGCTGTTCTACCTCTCTCGGCAGCAAATATAAGAGCAGTAGCCCCTGCATTGTTTTGAGTATCAATATTGGCACCATGTGAAATGAAAAAATCAACAGGACTTGTAAAAGGTAATTTTGATGCTTGCATTAGAGCGGTATCACCAGATGTTTTACATATTCTATTAACATTAGCACCTTTTGAGATTAGAAATTCATAAATGTAGAGCTCCCGATGTGATAAAATAGCTGCTGACATAATTGTACAATCACCATTGCCTACTGTGGCATTAACATTGGCTCCTTGTGATACAAGTTTTTTAGCTGCGGTTAAATCAGCTCTCATAACTGCTTTTACCAGGGCGTTGTCAAGACGTAAATTTTTTGAGGCATTAAAAGTATTTTGCATTCCAGATGTTTCTAAGCGGGTACTTTGAACAGATTGTATTTGTGAATGGTTTATAGGATCACTAGCGTTAATGTTTATGGACATGAATAATACTATAATTAAGGATAATAATTTATACATTTTAAACCACCTTGTTTGTAAATATAAATAACCTGTTATAAATATAGTATAAGATACAATTACTTTAAAGGACTTATAGAATTAAGTCTGAAAAATCCGGATAATAAAAATAAGTAGTTATATGAACACCTCTACCAGGAATTGTAAAAATTATGGATGTCCGTGATTTTTATAAACTGCTATTTTCATCGTAGTTTACCAAATCCATCATTAAAATACCGGGTTCGTCCAATAAACGGTTCAGACTGTGGTTCGCTTCGCTCTCATAATTCACCTTGTTTGTTAAGTCTTTTTAGTTGGCAATTATAGATACTTAGTGCTGTCACGTCTAACTTTTCCCGCAGTAACTGAAAACATTTTGGTAAAGGCACGAGAAAATGATGATTCTGATTGATAACCCACTTTCTCAGCTACTTGTGATACTAACTCACCTTTGCTCAGTAACGACCAGGCAATTTGCATACGCCACCAGACTAAATATTGCCCTGGGGTCCAACCACTTACTAACTTAAAATTTTCAGAAAAAAGGGTTCTTGATAGCCCGGCTTCTTTTGCAAGATTCTTAAGAGTCCAGTTTCTTTCAGGATTTTTATGGATACATTGAATAGCTCTGGTTAAACGCGAGTCATTGTATATTTTTAACATGCCAGAGTCATTTGGACTATCTTTAAGATGTTGACGTATTGCGTAAGTAAATAATAATTCAGACAATCTATTGATAATAGCTTTTGATGCAGGTTGATCGCTTTTATTTTCATTAATAATCATATCTAAAATAAATTTCAACCAATTTTCTCCATTACTGTTCTGGATAATAAAGAAGGATGGAAATTGCTCTAATAGAAAACTACTGCCTTTATGGTTAAACAATACTTCTCCACAAAGCAAACCAGTACCTGAGATAGATTTTGCTTTGGAAAAGGGTAGGTGCCGTTGCCTTCCTGTTAATTTTTTAGAAGGTAAAATATGGTGTGTGAGTTCTCTTGGAAAAACAACTAAATCACCCTCATTTAATACAACAGGTTCGGTATCCGGTATATACATTATGCAATTACCTAAAGTAACAATATGAAAGCAGGTAGCTCCAAGTTTATGTTCATCAATACGCCAATCCCCACAAACTTTTGCATTATGGTAGATATCAACATCCAGGTTTAAGAGATGCAAGACATCTGATAATACATCAATCACGGACGATTTAGCTGTTTTTATGTTATTTATGTCATTCATAGTTCTGATTATAACGATTATTATTGTATTTTCGCAATGACATAAAGGAATAACAAATGACTGCTTTTACTTTTTATACCATGGAAACGGCTTCAGACGAGGCTAAACCAATTCTTGAGAAAATTCAAAAGGGCTATGGTTTTGTACCCAATCTATTTGCCTATATGGCAGAAGCTCCTACAACACTTGAAGCCTATCTTGCACTTAACGAGATCATTGAAAAAACATCTTTTACTCCCGCCCAGCAGCAGGTTGCTTTATTGGCAGTAAGTGTTGAAAACGAATGTGATTTTTGTACTGTGGCGCATCGTGCTATTGGTAGAATGAAGCAAGCTAACCAGCAAACGTTAGATGCACTAAATAGCAGAGATAAAATTGATAACGACAAAGATTCAGCTCTAGTTAACTTTACTCAATCTGTTGTTAGAGAGAGGGGTAGATTGCCAGAGAGTATAATAAATGAGTTTTTGAGTGCTGGATTTACAACACAACAGATGTTTGAGGTAATGATAATTGTTTCTATTAAAACATTATCAAATTACATTAATCATTTAACAGAACCGGAGCCGAATGAAGAGTTACTATCAATGCTTTAAGTAATGTTTTTCTCCCTTTTTTCAATTTACGGAGAAAAGGGAGGCGTTCTGACCCCAAACTCCTGTCATTAATAGGCAGTGTATTTACTCAATCGAGGTTTGTAACAAGCGCTATCTGGATACTGGGGATGGCCAATCAATATTTATTTAGTGGGTGGCTTGTAATATAATGGGGATGAAACTTACCCTAAAGTTTATGTCAATAATTGCTTTGGTATGTGCCCATCAAGATAAAATCCTGCTTAGAGGTAAAATAATAATGCGAACCATGATGAGAACCATATTGTGCGCCATGATACTGAGTCTGCTGGTAGTACAGCCTCAAGAGGCTATAGCCGGTATCAAACCTATGATACAAAAAATTTTCGAGGAGTTGGTGGGCTCTCTTGGTCACTCATCGAGCAAGCCCCACTACCCAAATCTGGTTATCCAGACCATCAAGTCCATGCCAAATGGGAGAATAGCCATCGGTATCGTGCATGAAAGTGGAAAGCGCAATCGTGCCTTCGGTTATAATCTATCAGACTTTACCGTTCCTTTTGAGACCTTTTACAAAGAAACGGCTATCAGCATCTATCGCTTTGACCCTAAAAAAGAGCGCTTTGCACTCTGGGAGCGGCATACCCTGCAACAACTTGACCCAATGAAAAGCAGTGTACCCGCCTTTTACCAAAAAGGCGGGACCAGTTTCAGTTTCGTCACGGAAAAAAAGTTTCAGGGTACCGATACTTTTGGTGTGGTGCTGGAATCCCCCCAGCCTGAAAGCCGTTATGAGGATAACAGCAAGCTGGTCAAACTCACAGCACCACCCACAGACAAAAACGCCGCCCCGCAGATCTTGCCATCACCTCAGTAGGGGTAAAAACCGCAGGGAAATATTGCTACCCGGTCATCAGGATCGTGAACCACGGAGGGACGATCAACAACAAGGTATGGCAGGGGCATGGTGCCACGCTGACTCTTTTTTTCCGCAGCCAGCCAACAGAGAACTGGAAAATTTTCGATACAAAGAGCTTTTCACAAATTGACCCTGGGAGAAAACTACAGAAAACCCGCGGTAGCCTTGCCTATACTGTGGACCGGGCAATTGATCGAAGCTACAATTTTAAGATAGTCATTGATGAGAAAAACAATATTCCGGAAAGCAACGAGAACAACAATAAAAAGGAGCTCTACCTTACCTGCAATCTGCAAGCCCTTCCCCTGCAGCATTCCAAAATTAGAACGTATCAGGGAGAAAAAAAGGATACCAGGGGTATTCAACCATTTGGAGTGCATTTAAAGCAACCCCCTGAAGTACCCAAAAGGGTACCGAAATATTAAAGTATACGCTGAAATGAACTTATCAAATCATCCATCAAATAAAAATTAAATCAGGTAAGTTTGAAGTTTGGGTCAGAGTAAAAACTGTGTCTAGATGGTTTTTACTCTGACGCCAAACTCCTGCCTAATTTTGGGGCTATCATTATTGCGCTTTTACCCTTCCTGTAACCGACAACTTTTGAACATGAATATTCAGGCGGAATGCTTATACACATATGCAGATGATCTCCCATCAAATGACCTTCTTCAATTTTACTTTCTTGATGGCCGGTTAGTTCATGTAATATTTCACCTAAATACTTTCTTATATTCCCATAAATGACTTTTTTCTTATATGTGAGAATAGATATAGGACAATGGAAGAATTAGATTGGTGCTTTCTCAATTTCTAATGTGGGATAGTCGGTATAACCTTTCGCATTTCCCCCGTAAAAAGTTTCCTGATCTGGTTCATTTAATTCTGCATCCAGTGCGAAGCGTTCAGGCAAGTCAGGATTAGCAATAAACAATTGGCCAAATGCGATCATATCGGCATGAGCTTCCTCAATAGCTGCTTCAGCCGACATTTTGTTATAACCCATATTGGCCATGTACAAACCGTTAAAACGCTTTTTTAATTCTAGATAATCGACATGCCGGTTACCATTGAGCATATCTCCTTCTAAAATGTGTAAATAAGCCAAATCATGATGACTCAACATGTCAACTACAGCATTAAATGTTATTTGTGGTTGTGAATCACTAATATCATTAAATTGATTTTCTGGTGATAATCGAACTCCAATCTGATGGCTTGGCCAAATATCTTTCAGTGCAGTCACAACTTCATCAAGTAATCGCATACGGTTTTTAATATCACCACCATAGGCATCTGTACGGTGATTGGAGCCATCTCGCAAAAACTCATCCAGTAAATAACCGTTTGCTGCATGAATTTCAATACCATCAAATCCTGCTTTTTTGGCATTCTTTGCAGCATTGACATAATCAGCTATTAATCCTGGAATTTCTTCCAATTTAAGTGCTCGAGGTGTAACAAAAGGCTGCATTCCATCATAAGTGAAGGCCTCTCCTGTTGGACAAATGGCGGAGGGCGCA
>JALSUJ010000330.1:0-1369 GCA_027071355.1 Gammaproteobacteria bacterium
ACCATATGGAATGGTTAACGGAAAATGGAACTATTCGTCCTGATATCTGGAAAAAAGACTGCATTTATCTCGATGGCAATATGGGCTCACTGGATGTCATTTATCCTTTTGAGGTCCCACCCGATTCTTATCCCCCAGCAACTACAGGTGCTTATCCGATGCATCTTCACACCGAAATGTCTCAGACAGCCGGTGGAGGGTTTTATATGTTCGGTGCTTTAACTGATATTTATTTTGAATAAAGGGGGAATTTATTATGGGAATGAGAAATAGAAACGGCGGTGGTGGTGGCGGTACTAACGGTGCCTGCTACGTTTATCCAGACTCGCCAGCAACACCAGGAATTGTGACACCGGATGTTACTTTTGATCGTGGTATTTATATGAATGGCTCGATTACTATGGATGATGGTAATTCTATCAGGATATGGGGATTTACTGATGGTTCAGGTGGTGGTGGCATGGGAGGACAGTCCTTTCCATCACCAGCCATGCGTGTCACAGCAGGACAGATTGTCCACTCGCGTCTTAATGTGCAGGGTATGATGTGGGTACATACTATCCACCATCATGGTATTGAACCGGCGGATCATTCTGATGGAGTAGGGCATATCAGCTGGGATGTTGATGGGGTCTATACCTATCAATGGCGTCCAATGCACCCGGGAACCTATTTTTATCACTGTCATACCAATACCGTATTACATGCGGAAATGGGTATGTATGGTGCGTTGATTGTTGACCCACCAGAAGGACCGGGTACTTTATTGTCCGGTGGGCCTACATACGATGTTGAAGCTTTCTGGGTAGTTGATGAAATTGACTCTAGCTGGCATCGTTTGAGATGGGATGCCGGAACCTGTGGTGCTGATGCAGGTCTGAATACATTAAATCCTGATTATTTTGTTATCACAGGTGTTGATGGCAGTGGGACTTCTGCTATGAATTTAGCACCTATTTCTGCCACAGTACAAGTGGGTCAAAAATTATTAGGACGTTATGTTTGTGCTGGTTATCATCCACAGAAAATTAATTTTGGTGGTCTTAAAGGTAAAGTCTATGTCTCTGATGGCCGTCCTTTACCCAATCCTGTTGAGGTAACTGAGCTGCGAGCCTGTTCAGCTGAACGTTATGATATTATATTTGAACCAACAGAACCCGGTGAATATATTATCAGTACTGATATAATACACTGGATCACTGGTGAGGTATTAGGTACAGCCAAAACAAATGTAGTTGTAACGGCATAATTAAACTGAAAATGTATTGGTAAGTATTTTAAAAATTACTCTATAGAATTTTCAGTTCTAATAATGGAAAACCGGATATATTTTATTAATATTTCCGGTTTTTTTATATTTCACCTGATA
>JALSUJ010000330.1:1379-17641 GCA_027071355.1 Gammaproteobacteria bacterium
GTCTAAATTAATATAAATTTACAGGTATCATTTTAGGTATAGCGAAAGGTTAATTTACGTCAGCAGGCGTTTTCGTATTTCCCAGCAAGCATTTCCCTTTTCTTACCCAGACCCGGTAATTTCTTTATTCTGAAACCAGACTCCATTAAACCTCGACGTACAAAACCTGCAGAGGTAAAGGTACTCAGTGTGGTACCTGCCTTACTGAGTATATATAGATTGTTAAATAAATCCTGACGCCACATATCCGCATTTTTAGATGGCGCAAAACCATCCAGATACCAGGCATCAAAGGTTGTATTTTTTTTATCAGCCAGTATATTTAACTGTTCACAGGCATCCCCTATTAAAAGGGTCAGTTTGAAGTTGTTGCCTGCAAATGGGCAGTTAAAGGTCTGTTTATTATTAAATGAATCCGGATAGCAGGATAATAACTGCTCACAGAGTGCGGTCAGTTGCGGCCAATGAGATGAAAACGTCTGATAAACCTTTTGCAGTTGTGTTTTTGTCAATGGGTATTTTTCAATAGAAATAAAATGCACGCTATATTTAGGGACAGGTATCTGTAACCAGTGATACAAGGTTATTAGAAAATTAAGTCCTGTGCCGAAACCGGTTTCACCAATGTTAATGTTTGCTGTAGAGAAGTTATTCTGCTGCAGATAAAAACGTTCCGGAAACTGGTTGGGTTTTAAAAAAACATACTCTGTTTCCTGATATCCGCCATCGGTAGAAAAATAAAAGTCCTGAAACTGTTCGGAAAAAGGTTCCCCGGAATTGAGCCAGCTAATTTGTGCCTGCGGGTAAATAATGCTTATCTCCTTCTTTTTTGGGGTGAGCTTATTGCTCACTTCCAGAATATTTGAATTTTCTTCTTAGTCCGTCTATTATCCTAAATAAATCAGTTGAATCGTAGCGAGAATGATCAGAGTGCTGGAGATACCAGGATTTACAGGTTATTTTGGCTTTATTCGTAGTTATCCTACGGGTGAAGTCAAAATGTTCTGGAAAGTCTTGTAGATTCAGTGCTATGGACATTCGCAGTAGGTTCAACTGATTTATTTAGGATTATAAGTCCTCGTGTCAGAAAACTGATACGTGTGAATTTTTTGCATTTTTAAAGGAAATATTATGATAAGTAAAAAAATTAAAAAAGAGCTCATTAAACAGCTTAATCGTGAATTTTATTCCGCTTATCTCTATCTTTCCATGTCCGCTTATTGCAGTTCCAGAGATTTTAATGGGGCCGCGCACTGGTTTAAGCTCCAGTATGAAGAAGAACATCAGCATGCTACCCGTATTTATAATTATCTGATAGAACAGGGCTGCTCAATTAATCTGCAAAGTATCGATAAACCACCGGTAAAATTCGGTACGCTGCTGGACGTGTTTCAGGCCAGTTTAGAGCATGAACAGTTTATGACCAGAAACCTGAATGAATTAAGTGATAAGGCGCTTAAGACAAAAGATCATGCCAGTTATAATCTGCTGCAATGGTTTGTTAATGAGCAGGTTGAAGAAGAATCCGGAGTGATGGAAATTATTGCCAAACTTAAACTGGTTGATGGTGATGGTTATGGCACCTTAATGATTGATAATGAATTATCAACCCGAACACTGGGTACGCCATCAGATCTTTAAGTTCCCTTGATACTCTTATCTGAGTTTAAAGTATCTTACCCCTGAAATCATGGGTTTAACGGGACAAAAGCCTGCTGTTGTTTTTTTCGGCTGGTTTCCTGTTGCTCCCGGCCTATAAAATCTTTTAAGGCCTGTTCTAAATCTGAACCTTTCCAGTCCTGTTGATGGCTGGAATATTTAGACTCTTCAAGGGCATTAATTGCCTGACTTAATGCTTCATCCCCAGTTAATGTACTGATATCTGCCAGTCCACTTAAGTCGGGCTGGTTAAAATAAATTTTTGCCCAGTTGACCAGTTCCTGATAGGCTGTGTGGGCATTATGCTCCTGACAGGCGCTATAAAGGCGCTGTAAAATTTTCTCATGTGCTACTGTTTGTGGTGCTGGAGAAATATCTTCCTGGGGTGCTTTTTTTCGGCTGCGGGCATCAAAATACAGAATCAGAGTAATGAGCCAAAGTACCAGCAGAGTGATGCTGATCCAGAACCAGATATTCTGACTATAATGAGGCATCTTATACAATAATTTTTCTACCGTTTTAACTTTGGTATTAGTATCGCTCTGCTGCCCACTCTGTTTGGTTGCTTTTAATGGCGTCTGCTGTGGCTGTGTCTTAAGTGGTGCCACAGGTGCTATATCAGCATTGGGCAGTGCCGTTAAGGTACGTTCTGGCAGTACGGCGGTTTCCTGAGTATTACTCAGAGTATTCCACCAGCTAATTTTAATTTCAGGCAGGGTAAACTGACCTGCCCGCAGGGGAATAATGGCAATGGTATCTTTGCGGCTGCCAATGACTTTACCATTGAGCAGCTGGTTATTGAGTTTTTCCTTATCGGGATAAGTTTTATACTCTTTGCTGGCGGGTATGGTGATAGCCGGGAGTTGTGAACCCAGCAGACCGGTTGCACGAATAATAATATGGCGGGTAATGGCTTCACCGCTTTTGATATTATTCGGGTCTTCCATAATTTCAGATTCCAGCACCAGTGATTCAGCTGGCAGCCAGTGTTTGCCGGTATAGCTGGCAGGTATTGGCTGTACATTAATGGTTACCGGTTTGGTGCGGCTGATTAATTGTTGTCCGGGTCTGGAGAATAATGAAAAATTCTGTCCAATCTCTTTATTCCCGGAAAAAGTTAAAGAAGGAATTGTCAACGAACCGCTTTGTTGAGGATAGATGGCGTAATGGCGTTCTATCACATTATAACGATACTTACCGATAACTTTACTGAAATTACTGTCATTTCCCAGTTTTTCTACCACCGTATTTTCCAGCTCCAGTTCAGTTAAGGAGGCATTTGCCAGACGAATACGATGATAGAGTTGAACCGTAATCAGGATTTGTTGTTGTACATAAACATTATCCTGTGGTGTAAGCTGCATTTTTAAAAATACTTCCCTGCCATCCAGTGCCGGATTGGCGGACTGCTTCTGAATAACCAGAGGTATAGCCCGGGTTGTTTCCTTGCCGACTTTAATTGCCGGTATGCTTAACTCACCGTTTTTTCTGGGTAGTAATGTAATTGTCCAGGTATGAGTACTGGATGCATGACCATTAATTAAACTATAGTTCTGACTTTCACGTTGACCCAGGATCTGAAAATCTTTTTTCAGTACTGAAAGATCCGGTTCTCCGGAACCATTTTTAGATTGAATATTTAAAGTGATGGTTTCATCTATACTGATAACTGTTCGGTCTGTTGTCGCTTTGACATCGGCCCATAAAGAAGCAGACAGAAAAACACTGCACAGCAGACCAATTAATATGAAATATTTTTTTAATCCGGTAGTGTAAATTTTAGCGGTTACCATGGTGTGCCCTCATACTTTTGCGGCGCATTGTTTTTTCTCTGTTTTAATAAGGTATTGTTTCTGAATTTAATTCGTAAAAGTTCTCCTGGATTATCAGGAATACGCTGCAGCCATTGTTTTAATGACTGTTGTTCTTCCTGACTAAGCTGAGACAGTACATTATCAGTAGTTGACTGTGGTTCTTCCGAATTTTTATCCTTATCCTTATCATCCGCTCTGGATGAAGGCTGCTGAGCATTATCAGTGGTTTGAGTCATGTTTTTTAGCTCCTCAGGCTTGGTTGCTTCAGAACCCTGAGCTTTGTCTGATTTGCTGTCCTGTTGTCTATCAGGCTTGTTCTGAGCCTGATTCTGACTGCTCTTATCTTTTTTCTGCTTATTTTGTTGATTTTTTTGCTGATCGCCCTGTTGATGCTTATCCTGTTTCTTACCAGTATCTTTGTCAGCAGTCTGAGATTCAGAACCGTTCTTTTTGTCATCTGAACCCTGCTGTTGCTTCTGTTGTGCAGATTGTCCGGATTTTGAGTCTTCCTTTTTATTACTATTATCAGATGACTTATTTTGAGCAGATTTCTTCTGTGACTGATCCTGACTGTTTTTAGAATTTTGTCTGGATTGCTGTTTTTGCTGCTCCAGCAGTTTATTAATATAATCCCGGTTTTTTTGGGCATCTTTGAGTTCTGGATCAAGTTTTAAGGCTTTATTATAAGCATCAATAGCTTCTGGAAATTTTTTCAGATTGGCCAGTGTATTGCCTTTATTATATAAGGCATCGGCATTGTTAAACTGGCCATACTGCTCCAGTGCCTGCTGATAATTGCCGGCACGGTACAGGGCACTGGCCTTCCATAATGGATCTTTAAAGGTTTTACCCGCCTGTTGATATTGCTGTTGATTAAATGCATTTTCAGCCTGTTGATCTGGTGTTAACCAGAGATTTTTCCAGCGGCTTTTCCAGGAGGGGCTGGCGGTATCTTTTGGCTGTTCCTGTGACTGAACTTGTGCATAAACAGTATTGTTATATAAAGCCGGAACCAGAAATAATAGCAGAACCAGACTCAATAGCCCTTTACGAAACATCACTAAAGCCAGCGGGATAATTAAGATGATGACATAAGCACCAGCATCGACCCATTGTTGCAGCTGGTCATCCTGTTCTTTTATTAAATCAGGAGACGAAAATCTATGTTTAAGTACGGCTTTAAAGTCGCTGTCATCCAGTGCCAGAGTATGATAAAACCCACCACCGGCCTGACTGAGTTTCTTTAAGGGGATATCTTCCAGTTTGCTTAAAACAACCTGCCCGGAACGATCTTTAAAAAAACCACCCTGGCCGGGTACCGGAACAGGTGACCCAGAATGACTGCCGATACCGATAATAGAAACGCGGTAACCCTGTTGATAAAGGTCTTTAACGGTTTGTGTCACTTTTTGCAGCTGAGACGGGTCAATACCATCAGTAAACAGTAAAATATCACCCTGGGTAAAACCGGCATTTTTCAAAAGTTCCCTGGCGGTTTGCATTGAATCCAGTACATTTGAACCGGACAAAGGCATGATGGAAGAATCCAGTGCCGGTAATAGAGACATAATGGTTTTATTGTCAATGGTTAATGGGCTGACTGTATGGGCATCACCGGAATATGCCACCAGAGCTGTCTGGCCTTCTTTTTTCTGTTTAAGAATATCAATAATTTTTAGTTTGGCTCGTTCAAGCCGTGAAGGTTTAATATCTGTTGCATTCATAGATAAGGATAGATCCAGCACTATAACCAGAGCATTTCCCTGTTGAAAAACCGGCTGTTCTTTTTTCTCCCAGCTGGGTCCTGATAGTGAAAATAGGGTTAAAAGTATAACTAAAGGAAATATCCAGTGTACTATTTGTCCTGACGGCTTATGGACGTCTTTTAACTTTGCCAGCTGGAAATTCAGCAGGGCAGGATCACATACTTTTTCCCAGCCGCTTTTGTGTTTTGAACGCTGATAAAAAATAATCAGTAAAATTGCCGCTGCAGGAATGGCAAGTAGCCATAAGGGACGAAGAAAATGGAATGTTTCAAACATTAAATCGTCCTCCCTTTAAACCATGTTCCAGGTAATGAATGCCGACTGGACTGACGCAATAGAAACAGAACTAAGCTCAGCAACAGGGCAATACTCAGAGGCCAGTAAAATAACGATTTGCTGGGACGGTAGGTCAGATTATCAGATTCCACCGGCTCCAGTTCATCCAGTGTCTGATAAATTTTTTGTAGTTCCCGGGTATCACGGGCACGAAAATACTGACCACCGGTGATTTGAGCAATTTCCTTCAGGGGTTTTTCATCCAGATCTCTGGATGGATTGACCCGCTGACGACCAAAAAATGAGCGGACAATCATTTCATCCGCACCAAAACCAATGGTGTAGATTTTAATACCAATTTGTTTTGCCAGCCTTGCTGCAGTAACGGGTGCAATACCGGCATTATTAGAGCCGTCTGTCAGAATAATTAAGACTCTGGATTCACTTTGGCTGGCGGGCAGATCCTTCAGACGTTTGACTGCCAGACCAATGGCATCACCAATAGCCGTTGCACGCTGTCCGGCCATACCGATAAAAGATTCCAGTAGCATACGTTCAATGGTTTTTCGATCAAATGTTAATGGCGTTTGCAAATAAGCATGATCACCAAATAAAATAAGTCCCAGGCGATCACCTTTTCGTTTTTGTATAAAAGGCAGGAGTACCGCTTTAACAGCGGTTAAGCGATCCACCGCATCATTGGCAAAAAACATATCCTTCTGCTCCATACTGCCGGATATATCCACTGCCAGCATCAGATCACGCCCACTGACCGGTATTGAGATTGCTTCACCGGACCATTTGGGTTGAGCACTGGCTATAATTAGAAATATCCAGGCCAGAAATGCCAGCAGCAATAGTGGGGAGACTTTTGTTGAAGCCGCTGTCAGCTGTTGTTTACTGAGCTGATCCAGAGTATTAAAAAAAGGTACTTTTAATGCCGGTGACTGACTACTGGCAACGGGTTTGCTAAACCAGTATACCAGTAATGGTAGTGGTAATAATAAAAACATCCAGGGCCAGTCAAAACTATACATACTGTGCTCCCGAATCTTGCTGTTTAATCGTCTGTTTGAGTAATTGTCGAGTGGCTGTAAAAAGCTGCTCTAACAGCTGTTCATCAATTTCTTTATCAGTTGACTGATAAGGTGTTTCTGTCAGCAGAATTTTAAAGGTATCAGCAAATTGCGGGTTGCCAGATAAGCTGCTGAGCATTTCAAGCCATTGCTCATCGGTTAAAGAGGCTGCCTGTTCTCTGGCATATACTGAAACCGCATAACGCCGCAGAAAAACGGATAATTGCTCTATGCAGCGGTGTGCATTTTTATGCTGTGCAAAATTCTGTTCAATTTTTATCAGTTCCCTTTGGGCTTCTGTTTTAACCTGCTTAAGTCTTTTACGCTCAATAATCAGCGGATTTTTTTTCCGCCGGTTTGTCCACCATACTGTCAGAATGATAAGGCAAAAAATAATCACCAGACTGATCCACCATCCCGGTGCAGGTGGCCAGTAACTGACGGGCTGAGGCAGATGTATATCTGCCAGTTGTGTGGGGTCAAAAACAGCAGAGGATTGAACTGGTGTTGTTATCTGTGGTGCTGACATAATTAATGACGACTCCTGGCAATACGGCGTACACTGCTGTCCTTACCCAGAGTGGCTATAAACTGTTCTGTTATTTTGTCATAAGTGGCCAGTTTAATAAGATTGGTCTGATTGTGCATACAGAACTGTTCGATTTGTTCTTCCTTGTGATTAAATGACTGGTGAAAAGCCTGACGTAAGGACGGATCACGGGTGTCAATCTCCTGATAGTGTTCCCCATCGCTAATAGCATACTGACCTGCCGGGGGTAATTCTGCTTCAATGGGATCATATATATGCGCCATCAATAAATCATTATGACGGGCAATATGATGAATATGTTTTAAATCAGCTTCTGAGGTATTGATAAAATCACTGGCAAATAAAACAATACTGCCGGGGTGAATGAGTTTTTGTAAACGAGCAAATAATAATTCACTATTATTGCCATTGCTATAAACTGTCTGTTGTTCTACAGAATCACTATCCATAGGATAGTTGTGAAAGTCCGTCAGCATTTTTAAAAAACGCAATACCCCCTGATGACCGCCTCGGGGACGCATTTGTCTATGTTCCTGCTGATTAAAAACCAGCCCACCAATACGATTATGATTATCTGCCCCCGCCCAGGCAAATAAAGCGGCGGCTTTTGCGGCCGTGATCGACTTTAAACAATGACGTGTGCCGAAATACATACTGCTGCTGAGATCAGCAATAATAAAGACCGGGCGTTCCCGTTCTTCTTTAAAAACTTTGGTGTGTACCCGATCGGTTCTGGCGGTTACATTCCAGTCTATATTACGTATATCATCGCCGGGCTGATAGGGTCGAACCTCATCAAAATTTAATCCACGCCCTTTAAAAGGTGATGTGTAGTGACCGGAAAGGGCAGAATAAGCTTTACGTTGTGCCCCCAGAGCTATCTGGGAAGATTGATAACGCAATTGTATCAGCCCCTGTAGATCTACTCGGGTAGAACGCTCGAAGCTGGATGGTTGCTGTGTTTGAGCAGGCTTAACATCCGTTGCCCCGGTTTTGAAAATTGATTGCCAGAAACTCATGAGGATAAGCCTTATGGGACAGCAATAAAGCCAAGCAGTTTGCTGATAAAATAATCCGGGTCAATACCATTGGCCTCTGCTTCAAATGACAGTAGAATACGATGACGAAAGATGTCCGCTACTACTGCCTGAATATCAGACGGGGCGACATAATCTTTACCGGATAACCAGGCATGGGCTCGGGCACAACGATCCAGTGCAATGGTTGCACGTGGGCTAACGCCATAATTTACCCATTTGGCCAGTTTCTCATCATAAGGTGCGGGATCACGAGTGGCCAGAATAATTTTCAGCAGATACTGTTCAACTTCCTGACTCATATGAATATTTAGAATTTCATGACGAGCAGCAAATAATACCTGCTGGGAAATAACCACCTTGTGGGTATTTTCCGTGTCAGTATTATCTGTTTTCAGTAGTTCATCCTGGGCTTCCTGACGGTTTAATGCCAGTATTTTCTGCTCGGCATTCTGAGAGGGGTAAGCTATACGAATATGCATTAAAAAACGATCCAGCTGAGCTTCAGGCAGAGGGTAAGTGCCTTCCTGTTCAATAGGATTCTGAGTGGCCATAACCATGAATAATTTCGGCAGGGGATAGGTTTCTCTGCCAATGGTGATCTGTTTTTCAGCCATAGCTTCTAACAGGGCAGACTGTACTTTTGCCGGCGCCCGATTGATTTCATCCGCTAATAACAGATTATGAAACAGGGGGCCCTGCTGAAAATGAAAACTGCCATCCTGTGGACGATAAATTTCTGTACCGGTTAAATCGGCGGGTAATAAATCCGGAGTAAACTGTACTCTGTGAAAATCAGCTTCAATCAGCTCACCGAGCTCTTTAATAGCGCGGGTTTTTGCCAGACCCGGTGCACCTTCCACCAGTAAGTGCCCGTCAGCGAGCAAAGCAATAAATAATTTATTAACCAGAGCATCCTGGCCAATAATTTTTTTTCTCAGGCAATCTTTGGCCTGTATAATCTGTTGAAATAAACTCATGGTATTCAGCTATTCATCTTTATTTTAATATATTGTTTAAGGTAAAAAAACAAGTGTAAGGGTAATTCAGGGATGTACTTATGACTCAAATTAATTAAAAAAGTTCACCTGAATCAGGCCAGACTTTTAGCAATGCTCACAATTTTTTTTCGTTGCAATAATAATTGCCAGCGGGAGCCGCCCAGTTGATGCCAGAGTACTGCAGAACGTATGCTGGATAAGAGTAAAGTACGTATTTTACTGGCATTGTCCGGATTATTAAGGAACGCAGGTTCACCGGAAACCATAATGCGGGGGGTTAGTTTGCTGATGGTGTCACTATACAGGCCACCCAGACTGGCGTAAATATTGGTATGGTCTATGCCAAAATGTTCTATCTGAGCCCGGGTTTTTTCAATACCCTGACTGAGCACGGTGAGCATTGACTGATCTTTTAATAATTTTTTGGCCAGAAACAGCACACTGATGCTGTAACGGGTCAGTTCAGTATTTCTTTTTTTGTCTTCAGTGCCCAGTTGTTGAGTAATAAGCTGCAGACCTTCTCGAATGCCTGGTATGCCCTGAAATATCTCCAGAGTGTTATCCGGATCGATATTCATAATGGCTTTAACCGCGATATTAAGGTAAAAACTATCAATTTGCCCAGTGCTGGCCAGCTGCTGTACCTGATGGCAGTTCTGGAAAATCCCTGCCAGAGCTATGGTACGTTCTTCTAATGGTATTAAATGTTCTATAGTCAAATCAAAATTTCCGTTTATCCTAGAATAATCCCGCCACCGAGACAAATTTCATCCTGATAAAAAACTACAGACTGTCCGGGGGTAATGGCAAATTGCGGCGAGTCGAATTCTACCACACATTGGATGGAATTGGAGATAGTTTCAATTCGGCTGATAAGGCAATCCTGATCCGGTTGGCGATAACGGGTTTTGGCCCGGCATTGAAAGGGCGCTTCCGGTGCATGGCCACTGACCCAGTGCAGATCTGCGGCCTTCAATGACTGGTTGTAAAGTAACGGGTGATCTTTTCCCTGAACCACAATCAACTGATTTTTTTGCAGATTTTTCTGCGCCGCAAACCAGGGCTGTCCCGAAGTATCATTTTTTCGTCCACCAATACCCAGTCCTTTACGCTGGCCCAGGGTATGATACATCAGGCCCTGATGCTGTCCCACCACTTCGCCCTCTGGAGTGACCATATCACCAGGTTGAGCAGGCAGATAACGGCTTAAAAACTGTTTAAAATCCCGTTCCCCGATAAAACAGATCCCGGTGGAATCTTTTTTATCCCAGGTGGCCAGTTTATGATCTTCTGCCAGTTGGCGTACTTGAGGTTTTTCCAGCTCACCCACAGGAAACAGGGTTCTGGATAAGGGATACTGGCCCAGAGTATAAAGAAAATAACTCTGGTCTTTATTATTATCCTTACCCTTTAATAGAAAATATTCACCATTTTGTTCTTTTACCCGGGCATAATGTCCGGTGGCGATTTTTTCAGCACCCTGTGCCAGGGCATATTCCAGAAATACTTTAAACTTGATTTCCTTATTACACAGAATGTCCGGATTAGGTGTGCGTCCCGCCTGATATTCAGCCAGAAAATAAGCAAATACCTTGTCCCAGTATTCCGGAGCAAAATTAACGCCATGAAAAGGAATATTCAGTTCAGCAGCAATACTCTGAGCATCGGCAAAATCTTCTTCTGCCGGGCAATAATCATCGTCATCATCTTCATTCCAGTTTTTCATAAATACCGCAGACACATCGTAGCCCTGCTGTTTTAATAACAGTGCCGCCACCGATGAATCCACCCCACCGGACAGGCCCACAATAATTGATTTTCCAGTATCTATCCGTTCCATATACTCTATAACTAATGACTATCGACTATCGACTTATAACTACCGACTTATCATCCCCCGGTTCCCACCCGTCCCGCCACAGTTCCAGCGGCACAATATGCGGTGGTTTACCATTGTCCTCAAACCAGGAATCAACTGCAAACTCCTGTTCTGAGTGTATTTCCCGCATAGCAGCAGAACTATGTGGCCAGCCGAAAATAAAAAAGCCCCGGGTGACATGATCCATAGGCTCATGCCAGCGTAACAAGCCCTGTTTTTTCAGGATGTTCAAGTAAGTGGTGGTATTAGTGGACTCGTCAATACAATCCAGTTGCCCGGGGGAGCCCATATGGGCAAATAAGCGGGCTTTATCCTGCTCAGTACCGGTTTTAGGGCCGATAATTTTTTCAAATTCCGCAATAGCCTGAGCAATCTGCTGTCTTTCCTGCTGTGCGGAGGATGCCGGGGGCAGAAAATGTGCCTGAATTCTCTGCCACTCATTATCAGAAAGTGATAATTGCTCCACTTCTTTGCAGCCCTGAGCATGACACATGGAAAACCGCTGTCGATCCGGCTCGGTGATGACCTGGTCAGAGACAAAGGTGTCCGCCAGCAGGACCGGGGAAAGAAGCAGAATAAAGGAAAAAATAATAATATTGCGATAACAAGTCATGGCCAGATTATATCATAGTCATGTTGCAGACGAGCTATTAAGGCATTTATTCCTTAACCTAGCAGAAGAGAGAACAAATTGATAATTATCCGCTTTGTTCTTTGTGTTGCTGCATTTCATCTCTCATGGCATCCAGTAAATTAAACAGCTCGGTACTGGCTTCTTCCATAGTCTGGTAATTTTCAATAATGTTGTCTTCGTATTCCAGACGTCCATCTGAGGTACGAATATATTGCATATTTTTATGCACCATTGAGTGGACTTTGCTATGCGGCAATTCGAGCTTGGGATAACTCTGGGTTCTGGAAAATATAGATTTACCATTGGTCAGATACCATTTTCCAAGACGGCAATTTTGATGATCGGCAAATTCTACCGTACCATCATTGTTTATCATGGCGGTATAGGCATTGGCCTTGAAAATAATATGGTCAATTTTTGCCAGTACAATAAAGGCCTGACATTCCATGCCTCCCACCAGACTGGACATGTCTTTGGCATCATTATTTAGCTGGGTCATCATGTCTTTGAAATTTTCTACATGACCGGAAACATCGTTAGCAAGCTGGGTCATTATTTCTGATTTTTTTACTATTGTGGTGGTTTCCTGTCTCATAGCGTTAATAGATTCAGCAATTTCGCTGGTGGCCTTCTGAGTGTGTTCAGCCAGATTTCGTACTTCGTCGGCAACCACAGAAAAACCACGACCATGTTCACCGGCGCGTGCGGCTTCAATGGCGGCATTTAGTGCCAGCAGGTTGGTTTGTTCGGCAATGGTTTTAATTAGATCAACCACCGATGTGATCTGCTTGCTTTTTTCTTCCAGTCCTTCAATAGTGGCATTGGAGTTATAAATATTTTCCACCAGTTTATTGAGCTTGGTTAAAATTTCTTCGACTACAATCAGACTGTTTGAAGCCTGACTGCTGGTTTCATTGGTGGTATTTAATATTTCTGATAAATTGTTGACAATGGTTGATATTTCACTCTGAATTAAAGTAATACTGCCGCCTACATTGTTAAGCGTCTGTAATTGAGAATTAAAGTTGATGATTTCCTGTTTTTTATGAGCTTCCTTCATCGCATCAATACCCTTTATGACACTATTAATAGCAACTAGAAAGTCACCATCCAGACCATCTCCAGTTAGTTTACAGGAGGTAAAATCACCTTTTGCCGCATAATGTACAGTGGTGCTGATACGGGTAGTCAGATCCTGCATAATGGTGATAAGAGATTGAAACAAACGGGCCATTTGATCCATTTCATTCTGGCTGTTTCTATCGTATGCCAGTAAAATAGTTAAATCACCGTTTCTGACTTTTTCAATGGCCTGTTTAAAATCCAGTATCTTGTTCATAATGGTTTTGCGGATACTCTGACTAAACCAGATGGCAATTATTAGTACCAAAACAGACAATACGGCTACTGACAATAGGGTATAAAAGGCTTTTTGCCTGTCATAAGCAGCGGATTCAAGCAGAGAATGGTTGATATACTGTTCCATTTCTTTTAATTTGTTTATCTTTTGAGTAATGGTTTTAAACCAGGTATCGGCATCCACTCCAAAGTCTTTTTCCTGCTTCAGAGCGATGTTTCTCATCTTTTGCACTGCCTGAAATGACGGACTATTTTTTATTTGTTGATAATTCTTTTTAAAAGAACTGTTTGCAGTAAACTCAAATAATTGAAATAGTGCCCGCTGTTGTGCCAGAACCGTTATAAATTTTTGTTTTAAAAACCGGTTGTATTCGTTTCTGGAAAAAACCGCCGATAATATAGCGCGTTCTATGCCGGCACGCTCTTTGGCACTGATAAACAATACCAGACTATTAAGCATATTTCGTATATCGGTATTATTGGCGTAAGTGGAAAATTCACTGATCAGTTTAAGCAGTTTTTTATTCAATCCAGTATAATAAGCCACGGCTTTTTTAGTATCGACAGCCATGTTGTTTATCTGCTCACGCATGGATGTCAGTTGAGAGAAATCAACCTGCTGCCGTACTTTTCTGGTAAACGGATTTTGTTCTGAGTCAAGGTGTTGCTCAAGCAGTTGTAATTGAGTATCGGTGAGCATTTTTTGCCGGCGCAGGATAGCACTGAATTTTTTACCGGCAGAACTCAGATAACCGGCACTGGCACCTCGTTCTTTTTGCATTTCGTGAACGACATTATTCATAAACACTGATAACTGGACTATTTTTATCACATCCCGGGAATTGTTATAATTTTCCAGAGCATCAATGGATAATCGGATTGCATAGATAAAAATTATGCTTATAAAAAACAGGCTGAGTATGAGTAGTTTCTTATTGATGGACAGATTATTCAGCATAATAATTCCCGTCAGGAAGATTGAAGGTTAATATAATATAAATATAGCACACAATATATTAACGACCATAAGCAGGAAAACTTAAGTCATCAGGAGCTGTTTAGACAGTCAAAATAATAAATTGACCGGGTTGCAAACCTTTTAACTGCCACTGGCCGACTTGATGGCGGATCAAACGCAGGGTAGGGAAGCCTACTGCTGCAGTCATTCGTCGAACCTGGCGGTTTTTGCCTTCAGAAATGGTCAGTTCTATCCAGCTGGTGGGGATCTCCTTGCGAAAGCGAACCGGCGGGGTTCGGGGCCAGATATCGGGTGTTTCTATCATTCTGGCTTTTGCAGGCTGAGTCCATCCATCTTTAAGCGGCACACCTTTAGCTAATTGTTTGATGGCCTGCTCAGTAATTGCACCATCGACCTGTACCCAATAAGACTTTTCTTTGCTATGCTTGGGATGAGCAATCTGATGCTGAAGGGCACCGGAATCGGTGAGCAGTAATAAACCCTCACTGTCCCGATCCAGTCGACCGGCAGGATAGACTTTTTTTACCGGGATATAATTAGACAGCGTTTCTCTTCTGGACGCATGTTGTTTATTATTATCCGTAAACTGGCTCAGGACATTATAAGGTTTATTAAAAAGAACCAATTGCGCCATTATTTTTTACCTAATTGAAGATCACAGATAATTTTAATGCATTCAAAGCAACTGACACAAGCTGACGGTAAACTCGATTTATATAAGGTGCTGGACCAACTGGTGGTGGACGGTATCGTCAGTAAGGAAAATGCCCAGGTTTTAAGAGCTCTGGATAAAAACAACCAGTATCAGACTCAGCATCCTTTTCTGATAATTACTGAACGGGGCTGGAAAAACTGCCAGCATCCTGAGCGTCTGATCACTCTGGATGAATTAACTCAGTGGTTATCGGATTTTACCGGTATTAAAACTATGCGTATTGATCCACTGACCGTAGATGTGCATAGCGTTACCTCATTAATGTCTTTTTCCTATGCCCGAAATTTTAATGTTCTGCCTATTGATGTTCAGCCTGACAGGGTTTATGTGGCTACGGCACAGCCGTTTCAAACGGACTGGATTGCAGAAATTGAACGTATTATCAACAATAAAATAGAACTGGTACTGGCTAATCCGGATGATATTGCTCATTTTCTGGTGGAGTTTTACAGTGTTTCATCGTCCGTAACTCAGGCTAAATATCAGAGCGAAGATGAAATTCTGGGTATTCAGAATTTAGAACAATTAATTGAAATGGGTCGTGCCGGTAATCTGGATGCCAATGATAATCATATTGTCAGAATTGTGGACTGGTTGCTGCAGTATGCTTTTGAACAACGCGCCAGTGATATTCATCTGGAACCGCGCCGGGAACAGGCCAATGTCCGCTTTCGTATAGACGGTATAATGCAGCAGGTGTACGAAATCCCTGCTGCAGTGATGAACGCAGTATCCAGCCGCATTAAAATTCTCGGTCGTATGGATGTCTCAGAAAAACGCCGCCCCCAGGATGGCCGTATTAAAACCCGGACACCTTCTGGTCAGGAAATTGAATTACGTTTATCCACTATGCCGACCGCTTTTGGTGAAAAGCTGGTAATGCGTATATTTGATCCTGAGGTATTAACTAAGGATTTTGCTTCTTTGGGTTTTGGTAAACAGGAACGACTGCATTGGGAAAATATGATTAAGCAGCCCAATGGTATTATTCTGGTGACCGGTCCCACAGGATCCGGTAAAACCAGTACTCTGTACACCACTTTACGACGTCTGGCCAAACCGGAAGTTAATGTGTGTACTGTCGAAGACCCCATCGAAATGATTGAGCCTAAATTTAATCAGATGCAGGTGCAGCAGAATATTGATCTGGATTTTGCTCAGGGCGTACGAACACTGATGCGACAGGATCCGGATATTATTATGATTGGCGAAATCCGTGACCAGGAAACGGCAGAAATGGCTGTGCAGGCTTCCTTAACCGGGCATCTGGTATTAACTACATTGCACACCAATGATACTTTGTCAGCCATTGTACGTTTGCGGGATATAGGTGTCCCGACCTATCTTATACATTCCAGTATTATCGGTATTATGGCGCAGCGTCTGGTTAGAACTCTGTGCCCGCACTGTAAAGCTGAAACTGCGGTGGAGGAAGATGTATGGGTGGATATGGTGCGCCCCTGGAAGAGTGAGCCACCTAAAAAAATCTATAAACCGGTTGGTTGTATAGAATGCCG
>JALSUJ010000330.1:17651-28870 GCA_027071355.1 Gammaproteobacteria bacterium
GTTTGAAATGCTGCCCTTAAGCCGTGCATTAAAACATTTGATCAGTCAGAATGCAGAACTGGAACCGTTACGTCGGCAGGCAGTCAAAGAAGGTTATAAGCCTATGCGTCTGGCAGGTGCCCAGAAAGTGGCTAAAGGTTTAACCACCATAGAGGAGGTCTTAAGAGTTACGCCTGTTCCTATGGGTTAATACCTGGCCTCTGATAATAAAATCCCCCTGTCTTTCTAATGAAAGGTTATAATATTCATTCTGTGCTTTTGCATTTATTTTCAGGATAGTCATTGAATTTTCAGAATTTTTTTATTGGCTTTGTTATCAGAGAATGGCTTCTGGTTGTCTCTGGTATTGGACTTGTCCTGAGTTCAATTTATACCGGAGAGCTACCGGTTTATTCAGTACAGGAATTACAGGTATTATATATCCTCTTTGTGCTTTTTATTGCCGTGAGGGGCTTACAGAACAGCGGACTTATCCTCAGATTTTCCCGTGTTATTGAAACCGGTCGTCGAATTCCGTTAAAATTGGTGGTGTTTACCTTTTTTCTGTCTATGCTGGTGACTAATGATGTGGCTTTAATTGTTATGGTACCCATAACACTGGCACTGAACATGAGTCGAAAGGGTATTTTAGTGATATTTGAAGCTCTGGCAGCCAATGCCGGTTCCGCATTTACCCCTTTTGGAAATCCTCAAAACCTGTATATCTACTGGTATTATAATCTCAGTCCTATAGAATTTATTAGTAGTATAGCAGCGTTTTCTATGGTTTTTTTATTGCTGCTGTTAGTCTCTGCCGGGTTTATAAAAACAGAAATTAAATTACAAAAATTAACGGTAATAACTGTAAATAAACGACAGGCCTTAATTTATGGGGTTTTGTTTATTATTGTCCTGTTAACTATTTTACATGTTCTGCCGGTATTAAGCGGATTTGCCGTACTTATATTTGCTTTGTTGTTTGACAGACCTGCTTTAAAAGTGGATTATGCCTTATTGTTGAGTTTTCTGTTTTTCTTTGGTCTGGCCGATGATCTCAAGTTAATACTGGCAACAGAAATAAACCATTCAGGAAATATTTTTTTACTTTCAGCCTTAAGCAGCCAGTTTATCAGTAATGTTCCGGCAACCTTATTATTTGCAAAATTTACCAGTAACTGGGAAGCCCTGCTTTGGGGAGTGAATGCCGGTGGCTTTGGTACCTTGTTTGGGTCTCTGGCTAATTTAATTGCTTATAAATTATATATTACCCATACCAGCAGCGAGCATAAGGCTAAATTTACGGCACAATTTATGTTTTTTGGTTTTACGGCTTTATTTATTTCAATAGTCCTGTATTTTATGCTGTATTAACACAAATTATTTTGTAACCATACGGTATAAGTTTAAATCCGTAAGAGTATCAGACTATGGTCGATGATCAGGATCTGTTCAGGGCAGTTTTCTGATCCAGGGGTGTATTTGTTGCAGCGGGGCAGGGAGTTTATACAGATCCTTACGGGCCTGAGCGAAGGAAGAATACTGACCCAGAATAATAATATACCAGGGCTTATTATTCAGTTCTGTCTGATAGATTGCGGTTTTATTAATCAGCTGATGTTTGACTAGAAAATCTTTTATAGATTCAGTATGTACCGAGCCGGATAATTGAATGCCGTAAAAAGGTGTCTGGATAGTATTTACAGGAATAATAGCCTGTTTTCGGCTTTTTCTGGTTGAAGTAATGTTATTACCAGGAGCCACTGCCCGGTTTTGTACGGTGCTCTCCAGTTCGGTGACTTTGGTATCAATTTTTTCAACCCGTTCTGTCAGCGTGGAAACCGACTGTTTAATATTTTTCTGCTCAGTTTTTAGTTCAGTTTCCAGAGTGCTTATTCTTTCCTGCAGAATATTCTGTGATGTTTGCTGTGCTTCAATAACTGTTGTTTTTTCAGACGGCGGTGTAACGGCTAAAACAGGGGGCTGAGACTGTTGAGCTTTAATGTCCTTAATGGAGGCTCTGATCTGGCTAAGCTGATCATTGAGGATCATACTGTTCTGTCTGGTGAGTTCATTGATTTTACTGAAGGTATCATTACGGACTGCTTTTTTAACCTGACTAACCAGAACCTGTCTGTCAGTCTGCGGTTCCAGTAAATCCTTATTAAAAAACAGCAGTGTTGAAATGGCCAGAACAGAAATAAGTCCAATACCAAATAACTGACTATGATTCTTTATCCGGGTGCTGAGATGAGTTAATTCAGCAGATAATTCTTTGTGCTGATTCTGCTGTTCGTACTGAAACTGATGGTATTTATGCAGCTGGGTTTTCTGTTCCAGTTGTTGCTTGTGTAACTGTTCAACCTGAGTATCAATATCGTTATACGTCTGCTCCAGCTTTTTGGATAAGTTATTCAGTTTTTGCTGATTATTATGTTCAGAGCCATTTAATTGAGCCTGTTCGGCCTGTAATTGTTCAATGCTTTCCGTGAGTTGATTAAGCTGTTCACTTTGGGCTGTATGCTGTGCCAGATTTTGTTCCAGCAGGGGATTGATTTGCTGTAACTGCTCATCCAGCTCATTGAGTTGCTGCTGCTGGGTTTGGGCCTGTGCCGATAATTCCTGTGCGTGCTGCTGGTCGATTTGCTGCTGATCCTGCAAATCGCTGAATAAAGCCTGCAGTTGGGAAGATTGTTCTGCCACATCATTTAACTGTTGAGCCAGTTGTTCCAGTTGCCCTCCCAGATGTGTCAGCTGTTCTGAATGGGTTTGCTGATCCTCTTCCCGCAGTGTTTGAATATGTTCCTGGAGTTCATCTC
This sequence comes from Gammaproteobacteria bacterium, assembly GCA_027071355.1. GTDB lineage: Bacteria > Pseudomonadota > Gammaproteobacteria > GRL18 > GRL18 > JANELJ01. The sequence goes on from JALSUJ010000330.1 coordinate 20,447, forward strand.
TGGATTGTTTTAACAAACTGTCAAATTGAGCAATCTGTGCAATTAAACCATTAAAACGAGATTCACTCTGTTTTTGATCCTCTCCCGGTTTGCGTTCCTGTTCTGTATAAACCTGACGTAATGACTGTAATTCGCTACCCAGTTCCTTAAGCTGTTCTTCCAGTGGTTTAATTAATTGTTGCTGAGCGTCTTTAAGGCTGGATATCTGCTGTTCAAATTGCTGATATTTTTGTTTAGACTGCTGCTCTTCTGTCTCCAGGCTATCAAGTCTGGGATTAATAGTGTCCAGCTGGCCGTCAATGCGCTGGTTTTCGGCCTGCTGCAGGGTCTGAGCCTGTTGTAAGGCGTGACGGATATTACCGGTATCGGTCTGGATGAGTTTTAAACGGGTATCCTGCTCCTGATAGTCAGACTGAATTTGAGCCACAAATTGTTGTAATTGTTCCACCGTAGTAGAAAAATCGTCCAGACTCTGGGTAGAGTGATCCGGCTGTAATAGTTTTTCTTCAAGCTGAACCAGTTCAGATTCAAAATGACTGATTTTGTCAAATATCTCATCATAGGACACCCCCAGATAATCCAGCTTCTGCTGCCAGGGGTGAGATTCCTGCTGCAGGGTATTGATACGATTTTCAACCCGTTGCTCCAGATCATTAAACAGGGATATTTCGCGATCCAGCCGCTGGGTGTTTTTTTCCAGCTGGTTAAATTTTTTATCAAAGCCTTTCTGTAATTGTTTCAGCTGTTTTTGTAGTTTGTGATTCAGGTGGTTATCAGTAATAGTATCCAGCATCTGGTTTTCCAGCTCAGTCAGATGATTCTTAATGACGCGGCTTTCTTTTTTCAGCTGTTTTAAATAGTTTTTTTCTTTTTGGCGTTTGCTGATAATGGTTTCAAGCTGACTTTGAATTTTTTTCAGTGCGGTTACAGGTTTATCGGCAGGCATAGGACTACCTGCCTGTTTTGACTGCAATTTTTTTAAAGATTTAGTTTTTTTACTATGCTCTTTCTGGTTGTTTTTCTGTTTTGACAACTGTTTCTTTGACACAATAAAACCCTGAGTGGAATACTCATACTGAGCTGGTTTATTTCAGGAGTATTCAATAAATAACTTAAAAACTTAAAGTACCTTCTTCAATGATAGAGCAAAATACTGAAATTGTTAAGTTTTATTTTAAAAATATTAATTATTGTCTGTTTTTGGAAAAAAATTTTTATCTGAACTTTTTTAGCTGAAGTAGTGCTATAGAAAATCAGAAATAAAAATACAGGATTTTTTCCTGTTAAAAAATATCCATTTGAACCAATAGCTTAAAAACCGGTCTCTTGTAATAGAGTAAAGAAACCCCATTAATAATCATAACGGAACAGAATTTTTGTTTTTTAAATGGTTTTCAAGCGCTAAAAACGGCTCTATACTTCTAATGAGTGTGCATCCGTTTATTGACATTCTTAGGCGATAATTGACATTCTTAGACGAATAAATTCGTCACTACACAGATAGAGCCCAATTTATCAATAACTTATAAGAGTAATAATTGTAGTGACGAATTTATTCGTCTATTTATGGATGCACACTAGCGGCTCAGGGCTTTTATTCAGTTTGGGCTGAATAATAATAAATAATGCAATTTTTTTGGAATTGACTAGACTTATAACTAACCCGAGAAACATTACAATAATATAACCGGGTTATGGATTTTAGAGCTAAGGGCTTTAAGTAAAATATGATAGATGTTAGAAATTCTGATGATTGGTCAGATGACGAGTCAAATGACAATGACATTGGTGGTACTGCGGTCGAAGCCGCAAAACCACAGGTAAAAAAACCCCGTATGTACCGGGTTATTATTAATAATGACGATTATACCCCTATGGAATTTGTGGTACATGTTCTGGAACAGTTTTTTACTATGGACAGGGCTAAAGCAACACGGATCATGCTGGATGTACATAATAGTGGCAAAGGTATTTGCGGTGTGTTTCCAAGAGACACAGCAGAGACTAAGACATTACAGGTTAATAATTATTCCAAAAAGCATAATCATCCTCTGATGTGTTCTATGGAAGTTGAATAATAAAGGTAATTGATAGTGTTAAGTAAAGAGCTTGAATTTACACTGAATCTTGCATTTAAGGAAGCGCGGGAGAAACGGCATGAATTTATGACCGTGGAACATCTGCTGCTGGCTTTACTGGATAATCCGGCAGCTGAAGAAGTACTGCGAGCCTGTACTGTTGACCTGAATCAGCTGCGCAAAGAACTGACTATATTTCTGGATGAAACAACTCCGGTATTATCTGAAATTGATGAACGTGATACTCAGCCTACTCTTGGTTTTCAGCGGGTTCTGCAACGAGCCATTTTTCAGGCACAGTCCTCAGGTAAGAAAGAAGTTAATGGTGCCAATGTACTGGTGGCTATTTTTAATGAGCAGGAATCTCAGGCGGTGTATCTGCTCAATAAACAGGATGTCTCCCGCCTGGATATTGTCAGTTATATTTCACATGGTATCTCCAAAGTTGATGACAGCAATGAGGGAATAGATGAAGATGAAAAACCTGTCGAAGGTGAGGAGGCTGAGTTATCCGATGGTAAAACTTCCCGCAATCCCCTGGATCTTTATGCGGTTAATTTAAACCAGCGTGCAGAAGAGGGCAGAATTGATCCTCTGATTGGTCGTAAGGAAGAAGTGAATCGTACCATTCAAATTCTTTGTCGGCGCAGAAAAAATAACCCGTTGTTTGTAGGTGAAGCCGGAGTCGGTAAAACGGCTATGGCAGAAGGACTGGCCAAGAAGATTGTGGATGATGAAGTGCCTGAAATTCTGGAGGGTAATACTATCTACTCACTGGATTTAGGGGCATTATTAGCCGGTACCAAATATCGTGGGGATTTTGAAAAGCGTCTGAAAGCAGTGCTTAATCAACTGAAAAAAGAACCCAAATCCATTTTGTTTATTGATGAAATTCATACCATTATTGGTGCTGGAGCGGCTTCCGGCGGGGCAATGGATGCATCTAATCTGATAAAACCAGCCCTGTCCACCAGTGACTTGCGCTGTATTGGTTCAACGACCTATCAGGAATATCGCGGTATTTTTGAAAAAGATCATGCCCTGGCACGCCGTTTTCAGAAAATCGATGTGACTGAACCTTCAGCAGAAGAAACCTATCGCATATTAGAAGGTTTGCGTTCCCGCTTTGAGGATTACCACCACATTAAATACACCAAGCAGGCTTTGCGCACGGCAGCAGAACTGTCTGAGCGTTATATTAATGAACGTCATTTGCCGGATAAGGCGATTGATGTGATCGATGAAGCCGGTGCTAATCAGCAGCTTAATACGCCATCCAAACGTAAGAAAACCATTGGTGTCAAAGAAATTGAAGCTATTATTGCTTCTATTGCCCGTATTCCACCCAAAAATATCAGTACTTCGGACAAGAACTCACTGAAGAAACTGGCACGTAATCTGAAACTGGTTATTCATGGCCAGGATAAAGCCATTGAGACTCTGGATGATGCCATAAAAATGGCACGTGCGGGTATTGGCCGGGAGGATAAACCTATCGGGGCGTTCCTGTTTGCCGGCCCAACAGGGGTCGGTAAAACTGAAGTGTCTCGTCAGCTGGCAAAATTAATGGGTATTGAACTGATTCGTTTTGATATGTCTGAATATATGGAGCGTCATACGGTTTCAAGACTCATTGGTGCGCCGCCCGGTTATGTAGGCTATGACCAGGGTGGTTTACTGACCGAAGCGGTCACCAAGCACCCTCATGCGGTATTACTGCTGGATGAAATTGAAAAAGCCCATCCTGATGTTTTTAACCTGCTGTTACAGGTTATGGATCATGGTACTTTAACGGATAATAATGGTCGTAAGGCAGATTTTCGAAATGTTATTTTAATTATGACCACCAATATGGGGGCAGAAGCCATGTCCCGTTCATCCATCGGCTTTACCAGGCAGGATCACAGCAGTGATGGTGCAGAAGCTATTAAACGTGGTTTTACCCCTGAGTTTAGAAATCGTCTGGATGCCATTGTACAGTTTGCCTCTTTGTCTGAAAAAGTGATGGAGCAGGTGGTTGATAAATTTATCTTTGAACTGGAAACCCAGCTGTCTGAAAAGAAAGTAGAACTTTATGTAGAACCGGATGCCCGTAAATGGTTAGCTAAAAATGGCTATGATGAAAAAATGGGGGCTCGCCCAATGGTCAGGCTGATACAGGAAAGCATTAAAAAACCGCTGGCGGAAGCCCTGCTCTTTGGCGAACTGGAACATGGTGGAACAGTGATTGTTTCTGAAGAAAATGGTGAGCTGCAATTTGACCTGAAAAGCCAGATCGGCAAGGAAGATAAAGTACACTAACAAACGCGCATCAACTAATAATGCGTTAATTATCCACCGGGAGTGCGGGCATCCTGCCCGCATATTTTATATGCTGCTGAAGCGCAGAATCAAAAAGGCCACATTCGGATAATTACCCGAATGTGGCCTTTTTACAGCACTAATCTTTAGCTGTTAAGAGCAGCTGTTAAGAGAAAAATTTAACGGCTAACAGCTTATTTAGCCCGATAAGTAATGCGTCCCTTACTTAAATCATAAGGTGTCAACTGTACAGTCACTTTATCGCCCGTCAAAATACGGATGTAGTTTTTTCTCATTTTTCCTGAAATATGGGCAGTAACAATATGTCCATTTTCAAGTTCAACACGAAACATGGTGTTAGGCAGAGTGTCAACTACTGTGCCTTCCATTTCAATACCTTCTTCTTTAGCCATAATGTTTAGCCATAATATGTAATCACTTAACCTGAAATTCTACAAGGCGTGCATATTGCCCCAATTTGATCATTTTAGCAAGCAGATCCCGATAGAAATTGATAAAAAAACGCGTTTCAGGCAGTTTTTGAGTGTTTCCAGTGGATTTGGGCCCAGGAAACATGGGGTTTAAGCGTGTTTTCAACAATGACAATATCCATGCCTATTAATTGTGCCAGGATAACAATGTCGTGTTCTGATAATTGTTCCTGTAAAAGTTCTAATTGAGATGTGTTGAGATATAACAAATTAGGTCGAAAGCTATTTTGCTGTTCAAAACGATCAATAAGTCGGTTAATGGTACTGAGCATTAAAACGCCTGGAATTAAATAAGGTTAATAATAATAGCGTCATAAACCCGGGAAGCTTTAGTGAATTAGATCACAAATTAGTATTGTTTATTATGTAAAATCAGCATCTTATCTTTTATTTAAGTAAAAAAAGCAACTATCACAGATACTTGCATAATACCATTCAGGTAGATACTGAAGATGGCGGCGGGGTACTCTGCCATTGGTGATTATAATAATACTCCAGCGGCTGATAATTATCTTTATAGTTCATTTTCTGGCAGTCCTTAATCCAGTATCCCAGATAAAGCCAGTTCAGGCCGCGACGCTGGGCTTCTTCGATTTGCCATAAAATGGAATATACGCCCGGACTGCGTTTTTGAAACTCATTGGAGGGTTCAAAAAAGGTATATACTGCAGATAAACCATTATCCACAATATCCGTTACGGCGACGCCCATAAGCTGATCTGCTTCATAAAATTCAAAAAAAGCTGTATGACTCCAGCTGGACGTTAAAAAGTCCATGTATTTATCGTCTTCCGGTTCATCCATACCGCCGCCAGGATGTCTGGACTGTACATATCGGCTGTAAAGCTGGAAATGATCCTCCTGATAAAGAGGTGGTTTTTCAATAACATAAATACTTTGATTTCTGTTACGACAGCGCTTTTGAGAACGACTGAGGCTGAATTGTTTTACATTCAGACGTACTGGAATACAGTCATGACATTTTTTACAATAAGGCGTATAGACATAATTTCCACTACGGCGAAACCCTTGCTGGATTAGAGCCGAATAGGCATCTGCAGTCATTTTTTCTGCCGGATCAACAAACAGACTATTAGCCTGCCGATCGGGCAGGTAACTGCAGTCATGTTCGGCAGAAAGATATAAGTTAATTGGTTTTTGTGAGAGTGTAGATGCCATTCAGCTGATTTATGCCGGTTTTTATTATTATCAAAATGGTTTGTTCCGGGGTATATTGTCCGGGGACAGCCAGGTATTATTATTTTTTAAAAAAGGATGTGTATGCACCTTAACCAGACTCAGAAACTGATTCCTGGGGATCTCTTCAGCACCCAAAGAAAGTAAATGGTCTGTGGTTACCTGACAGTCTATTAAAGCATAGTCTGCCTTTTTTAATTCGTCCAGTAAATGCACAAAGGCTACTTTTGAAGCATTGCTTTGATGTGAAAACATGGATTCGCCAAAAAATACCCGTCCCAGAGCCAGGCCATAAAGTCCGCCCACCAGTTTACCATCCAGCCAGCATTCTGCACTATGAGCCAGGCCCAGTTTGTGCAGGTGGATATAAGCCTGAGACATTTCATCAGTGATCCAGGTGCCGTCCTGATCTTTTCTGGGGGTCTGGGCACAATGATAAATGACCTGTTCAAAAGCCTGATCCAGGGTGGTCGTAAAGACCCCTTTACGGATGATTTTTTTAAGGCTTCTGGACAAATGCAGTTTGTCAGGAAATAGCACTGCCCTGGGATCAGGACTCCACCATAATAGTGGCTGACCTTCGCTATACCAGGGAAATATACCGTTTAAATAGGCATTAATAATACGTGCCGGGGACAAATCTCCACCCACTGCCAGTAAACCATCGGGCTCGCTAAGAGCCAGATCAGGGTGAGGAAAATCTATATTGTCAGGATTATTATCCAGCCAGATTGGGGTTGTATTCATAAAACTAATTATAGCATCCCTGACATACATACTTTAAAATTAAACTTGGTAGCTGCAAGCTACAATATTGATAGACAATAAATGAGTAAATATGGCCGATCTTACGGTTAAAAACCTGAATCTTGCTGCGATAACTAGCAAACTGACTCAAAATTTTAATTTTAAAGTGCCTGGCGGACAATGTCTGGGTGTCAGTGGCCCATCCGGTATTGGTAAGTCAGTCTTACTTAAGGCGATTGCAGATATGCTGCCTCATCAGGGAGAAATTTACCTGGGAGAGCTGGAGTCTCAGTCAGTGCCAGCACCTCAATGGCGAAAAAAAGTGGCTTTGCTGCCGGCGGAAAGTCAGTGGTGGTTTGACCGAGTGGGTGAACATTTCAGCCAGTACAATGATACCTTATTTCAATATTTTGGTTTTGAACAGGATGTTATGAACTGGCAGGTTAGTCATATTTCCAGTGGGGAAAAACAGCGTCTGGCCTGTATCCGGGTATTAATGAATGAACCTCAGGCATTATTGCTGGACGAACCCACCGCAAATCTGGACCCGCACAACCAGAATTTACTGGAAACTCTGATAACAAAATACCAGTCTGAATATTGCCTGCCGGTTATCTGGATTTCTCATGATCTGCAGCAATTGAAAAAAGTCAGTGACCAATTACTGCACATTACAGAAGGCCGTTATAACATCAGCTCTGTTAAGCCGGTTCTGGAAGGGGAGAGCGCATGATACATTTAACGTTCTGGGATCTGGCTATTGCCTCAGTCCTTATTATTATGTTGGCGATAACCAGTCTGCTGCTGCAGTTAAATATAGCCCGACAGCTACTGGTGGCCGCCACCCGAAATGTTATTCAGCTGTTGCTGGTGGGCTATATTCTTAAACTGATTTTTGCCAATACCAATCTATTTTATCTGGGCGGCATTGCGACAATCATGTTATTAGTGGCAGGCTTTGAAATAAATGCCCGGCAGAAATACCCTTTAAAGCGTTGGGTGGGCTTTAAAATTGGCACCAGTGCACTGTTTCTATCCTCCTTTGCCATGGCTTTAGTGGCCCTGCTGGTCATTGTTGCACCAGCACCCTGGTATTCACCTCAATATGCCATTCCCTTGCTGGGTATGTTACTGGGAAATACCATGAATGGTATTTCACTGGGCATGGATAAGCTGAATCAGAGTGTTTACCAGCAACGTCTGATCATTGAACAAAGACTAATGCTGGGACAGGACTTTCAGGAAGTCATCCATGATATTCGTGCAGAAAGTACCCGCACAGGTATGATACCTATTATTAATTCCATGGCTATTGCCGGACTGGTGAGCCTGCCCGGTATGATGACCGGACAGATCCTCTCCGGTACTCCACCGGTGGAAGCCGTTAAATATCAGATCCTGCTGTTTTTTCTGATCACAGCAGGCACCGGCTTTGGCATAATGCTGGCCGTGTCCATGATTGCCCGGCGTTTATTTGATGACAGACAGCGCCTGACTCTGGCATTACTGAAAATAAAAAGATAAAAATAAAACGCTGACAGTTGTATTTTTAAAGCATATAATTTTGTAACTATTTAGCATAATTTGAACTCTGTAAGAGTATCTACCTG
>JALSUJ010000331.1 GCA_027071355.1 Gammaproteobacteria bacterium
GTTTATCTCTTTATGTAACTTATTTCATAGTCCGCAGCAGGTATTAGGTAGTTACTGCTGAAGATGCCGAATATCCATCCATGGAGGCTTTATGGCAACATCCATGTTGCCAAAACTTCATCAGCAAATAGCCAATACCTGCTGCTTCGAATTTAACCATTCACCTGGTTATTAATAATGATTTTATTTTTCACTCAAAGCCAGGGCCACTTTAACGGCATCCACTGTCTCTGCCACATCATGCACTCTAATAATAGCCGCTTTTTTTACGCTTGCCAGTGTTGCCAGTGCCAGACTGCCCGCAAGACGGGAGTCCACTTCTTTACCGGTAATTTGTCCAATCATATTTTTACGTGATGCACCTACCAGTACGGGATAGCCCAGGGACTGAATACTGTCCAGATTTTTAAACAGGGAAATATTATGCGCCAATGTTTTACCAAAGCCAAATCCGGGATCAATAATAATCTGCTCTCTGGCTATTCCCTGTGCCATACATTGATCAGCACGGTGTTTAAGGAAAGTTTTTACCTCTTCAACCACATCCCGGTAGTCTGGACTGGTCTGCATGGTTCGCGGCTCTCCCTGCATATGCATCAGACACACCGGTAAGCCTGTCTGACGAGCCGCAGAGAGCGCCCCTACTGACTGTAGTGCCATAACATCATTTATCAGTCCAGCACCGGCTCCGGCGGCTGCTGTGATAACACCAGCCTTAGTAGTATCAATGGAAATAATTACATCCAGCTGATGATGCAGTTTTTCAATGACCGGGATCACTCGCTCCAGTTCCTGTTCCTCATTAACCGGCTGTGCTCCCGGTCGGGTGGATTCACCGCCAATATCAATGATCTGCGCCCCGTCAGCAACCATCTGTTCTGCCTGCCATAACGCCTTATCCAGCTTATTGTAGCGCCCGCCATCGGAAAAAGAATCCGGGGTGACATTTAAAATACCCATAATGACTGGTGCTTTAAAACTGAGCTGCTTATCAGCGCATTGAAGTGTCCGTGGTTTCATTTTCCAGTACCTGATCAGGCAGTAAAATTCAGGCACAAAAAAACCGATAATTTATTTTATATATTATCGGTTTTTTTGTGCCTCATGGTATATATCCCTGCAGCCAGAAACAAAAGTTTAAGACTAACAGGAGAAGAGTACAGGATTAATGCTGATCTGCTGGACCACCAATGGGCTTGTCATCACTTTTATCAACATCATCAACCGGATTGATATCTTCTATTTCAGATTCATCAATCTCAAGTTTACTACCGGAATCATCGTCATTGCCGGAATCGATATCTGACCAGCCTTTTGGTTCACGGGGCGGTTTACCTGCCATAATATCATCAATCTGATCACGGTCAATGGTTTCATAAATCATCAGTGCATCTGTCATGGCATGCAGTTTATCCATATGTTCTTTTAAAATAGTTTCGGCACGCTCGTAATTCTGATCAATAACACTGCGAATTTCTTCATCTATAATATGCGCGGTTTCATCGGATACATTCTTATGCTTGGTCACTGAACGCCCCAGAAAAACCTCACCTTCTTCCTCAGTATAGGCCAGTGGACCCAGCTTACTGGACAGGCCCCACTTAGTGACCATATTGCGAGCCAGATCGGTGGCCCGCTCAATATCATTGCTGGCACCGGTGGTAACCATATCGGAACCATAAATAAGTTCCTCTGCAATACGACCACCAAATAAACTGGAGATCTGACTATTAAGCTGTTCCTTGGTCAGACTATAACGGTCTTCTTCCGGCAGAAACATGGTCACCCCCAGTGCTCTGCCACGAGGAATAATACTGACTTTATAAACGGGATCATGTGACGGTACCAGCAGACCGACAATGGCATGTCCCGCTTCATGATAAGCCGTCATTTTCTTCTCTTTGTCTTTCATCACCATGGATTTACGTTCTGTACCCATCATGATTTTGTCTTTGGCTTTTTCCAGATGCTCCATTTTGACTACCCTGGCACTTTCCTTCGCGGCAAATAAAGCCGCCTCATTAACCAGATTAGCCAGATCCGCACCGGAAAAACCGGGTGTTCCGCGGGCAATATATTTAGGCTGAACATCATCAGCAATAGGCACTTTACGCAGATGAACTTTTAAAATATGTTCACGGCCTTTAATATCCGGCAGCGGCACTACCACCTGGCGGTCAAAACGTCCGGGACGCAATAAGGCCGGGTCCAGTACATCTGGCCGGTTGGTGGCGGCAATGACAATAACCCCTTCATTGCCTTCAAAACCATCCATTTCAACCAATAACTGATTTAAGGTCTGTTCACGTTCATCATGTCCACCACCCAGACCGGCACCACGATGTCGGCCTACAGCATCAATTTCATCAATAAAGATAATGCAGGGTGCATGTTTTTTGGCCTGTTCAAACATATCACGAACACGGGAAGCACCCACACCCACAAACATTTCAACAAAGTCAGAACCGGATATAGTAAAAAATGGTACTTTAGCTTCACCGGCAATGGCTTTGGCCAGTAAGGTTTTACCGGTTCCGGGGTTACCCACCATCAGTACACCACGGGGTATTTTACCGCCCAGTTTAGTGAACTTACCGGGATCTTTTAGAAAATCAACCAGTTCGCTGACTTCTTCCTTTGCCTCATCACAACCCGCCACATCAGAGAAATTAACTTTAACCTGATCTTCACCCAGCAAACGCGCCTTGCTCTTGCCAAAGGACATGGCACCACGGCCACCGCCGCCGCCCTGCATCTGACGCATAAAATAAACCCAGATACCGACTATCAGCAAAATTGGAAAAGAAGAGATAAACAACTGCACCAGAAGACTTTGCTGTTTGGGCGGCTCGCCCACGATTTTAACCTGGTTGTTTAATAATTCACCAATCAGGGAACGATTATCGGTTTCAGGACTATAGCTGGTAAACTTTTTACCTTCAGTGGTCAGGCCGGTGATCACCCGTCCTTCAATTTTAACCTCACTGACAGAACCACGCTCAACATTCTGAATAAAGTCAGAGTAACTGGTTTCTTTGGGCGCCGTAGTCGGGGTAAAATTACTGAAAACCGACATCAGGATGATACCAATCACCACCCAGAGTAAGATATTTTTTGTCATTTCGTTCAAAACGAACACTCCAACTGCATTTTATATGTTGATTAAAAATTCCGGCCTTATGCCGAACTATCAATAATATATTATTTTTATACTATTGATAAGTGCTATTTAAAAAGGAAGCCTGTAAAACTTCAGCCTTTAAAACCTTTTGCCAGCAGATACACTTCAGAAGAGCGGGCTCTGGAAGCATCCGGTTTACGGCTTATCACCTTTTGATAGCGTTGTCTCAGTTGTGCCATTAAAGGTTGAAAACCTTCGCCCTGAAAAACTTTCATCAATAAGGCTCCACCCGGCTTTAATACCTGGTCGGCCAGATCGACAGCTAATTCCAGCAGATAAATACTTTTGGGCTGATCCACAGCCTTTACTCCTGTTATATTGGGAGCCATATCAGAAATAACAAGATCAACGGCTTCATTATTCAGAACTTTCAGTAATTTATTAAGCACAGATTGTTCCTGAAAATCCCCCTGAATAAATTCCACCTGAGCTAACTGTTCCATGGGCAGAATATCCAGTGCCACTACTTTTCCCTTACTGCCGATAAATTGCCGGGCCACCTGTGACCAGCCGCCCGGTGCTGAACCCAGATCCACGACATTCATACCGGGTTTAATGAGTTTATCCTTTTCCTGGATCTGCAGTAATTTATAGGCTGCACGGGAACGATAACCATCCTGTTGCGATTGCAGAACATATTTATCCTTAAAATGTTCCTGTAACCACTGAGAACTGCTTTTACTTCTTGCCACGTTTAAAATACCCTTACCCAGGCCTTCTCCTGCAGGAAGAAGGCATTTATATCTACAAAACCAATCCCCAAAAAAAGATGTTAGCAAATTATATGCTATTTGTCCGTGAAACCCTTAGTACTAACCGGTATAATGTTCATTTTAATATGAGTCACAGCATGTCACTGAATAATAAACAAATTCGCTTTTTAAGAGCCCAGGCCCATTCCTTAAAACCCGTGGTTATCATTGGCGGCAATGGTTTAACCGATAATGTCATTAATGAAATTAATCAGGCACTGGATGATCATGAACTGATCAAAGTTCGTGTTAATGCTGATGACCGGGAAGATAAAGCTGCCATGGTGGATACAATTTCAGCTCAGACCGAAGCAACCCTGGTCCAGATCATTGGGCATATTGGTATTTTTTACCGCCAGAATAAGAAAAAGCCTAAAATTGAAATCCCTGAAAAATAATCAAAGTGGCTTTTTATTATTATGCAAGACCACCAGGATCAAACCGGTCAGAGAATTAAGCATATACATAACTGAGGCGATGCCGTGTAATCTGCCAAATTGCACAGCCGCTTCTGAGCCGTCCTTAAGCCCCTGCAGTTTTAACTGGGCCATCTGAGGCTGAATAACAAACTCACCTGCAATAATCAGAATAAGCATAAAAAGCAGTAGCCAGAAGCTGAGTTCCTGTTGAATATGTACTGCACGTCTGAACAGGGAAAACAATAACACCACCGCGCAAAACAGACCAATATAGCTTACTGCGGTAAACATTTTACCAGCCAGCATCCCGGCTAACTGACGATCATCCAGATTACCAAATAATAGCGGAACCGCAATATAACCAATAGCCCATAATGCCCCGACCCAGAGCGTCAGGAGAATTTTTTCACCACTGCCCGAATTAACATAAGAACTTATCATGCTCAAATGTAGTTTACTGCCACAATTTCGTATTCTTTATCACCGCTGGGCGCTTTTACAACAGCGACATCGTCCACTTCCTTGCCAATTAGAGCCATGGCCACAGGGGAAGAAATGGAGATTTTACCGGCTTTTATATCCGCTTCGTCTTCACCGACAATCTGATAGGTAATTTCCTTATCTTCTTCATCTGAATATAAAACAACGGTGGTACCAAATACCACCCGACCATCATTTTTTAAAGTGGTGACATCAATGATCTGGGCATTTGAGAGTTTTGCTTCAATATCCTTAATCCGGCCTTCAATAAACCCCTGTTCTTCACGAGCGGCATGATATTCTGCATTTTCTTTTAAATCACCATGCTCGCGGGCTTCAGCAATAGCCTGAATCACTCTGGGACGGCGCACGCTTTTAAGCTCTTTTAATTCCGTTTCCAGTCTTTCTGCACCCACTTTAGTAATAGGTATTTTGTTCATTTTATATCCTTGTTTTTCAGAGGAAGCTTCACTGAGAAGAAGTTATGCTGAGAGTTCACTATGAATATCCTGAATCCGGTACACCTGCACATCACCCTGGTGAATACCCTTAATCATCATGGCTTCACAAAGTGCATCTGCCGCAGTAATAGTCGTTGAGTAGGTCACTTTATGCTGTAATGCCTGACGGCGGATCATGGAAGAGGCTTCAATGGCCTTTTTACCTTCGGTGGTATTTACAATCAGGTCAATTTCTTCATTTTTAATCATATCCACAATATGTGGACGACCTTCCTGAACTTTATTCACCACGCTGGCTTCTACACCCTGCGCCGTCAGCAGTTTATGAGTACCTCGTGTGGCCAGCAGAGTAAAACCAAGAGACTGAATTTTTTTCGCCAGCGCCACCACTTTGGACTTATCGGCTTCACGGACACTGATGAAGGCTTTTCCGCCGGTCGGCAGCTCCACACCGGCTGACAGCTGAGATTTACCAAAGGCTTCACCAAAGGTTTTACCCAGTCCCATAGCTTCACCGGTGGATTTCATTTCCGGCCCTAATATCGGATCAACGCCCGGAAATTTAATAAATGGAAAAACAGACTCTTTAACGGAGAAAAATGTCGGCTTAGCCTCTATCAGCTGGTTTTGTTCTTTAAGAGATTTACCGGTCATACACAATGCCGCTACCTTGGCCAGCGATACGCCAGTTGCCTTGGAAACAAAGGGTACGGTGCGTGAGGCTCTGGGATTCACTTCCAGTACATAGATATCATCCCCCTTAATGGCAAACTGAGTATTCATCAAACCAATTACCCCCAGTTTCATTGCCATCCTGGCAGCCTGATCACGGAGTCTGTCCTGTAATTCTTCTGATAAATTATATGGTGGTATAGAACAGGCAGAATCACCGGAGTGAACCCCTGCCTGTTCTATATGTTGCATAATACCACCAATAAGTACATTTTCACCGTCACAGATGGCATCCACATCCACTTCTACTGCGTCATCCAGAAAGCGATCCAGTAACACCGGAGAATCATTGGATACTTTAACCGCAGTCGTCATATAAGTGCGTAATTCTTCCTCGTTATAAACGATTTCCATACCCCGACCACCTAGTACATAAGAAGGTCTTACCACTAATGGATAACCTACTTCTACCGCCAGAGCCGCTGCCGATTCTGCATCACTGGCAGTACGATTAGGTGGCTGCAGCAGCCCCAGATCTTCAATCATAGCCTGAAAACGCTCACGATCTTCTGCCAGATCAATAGAATCCGGTGAGGTACCAATAATATTAGTACCAGCTGCTTCCAGAGCACGAGCCAGTTTCAGCGGTGTCTGACCGCCATATTGCACAATAACACCTTTAGGCTGTTCCAGCTCAATCAGTTCCAGCACATCTTCCAGAGTTAAAGGCTCAAAATACAGTCGGTCGGAAGTATCATAATCGGTAGACACGGTTTCAGGATTACAGTTCACCATAATGGTTTCATAACCATCATCCCGACAGGCATGAGCGGCATGTACACAGCAGTAATCAAATTCAATACCCTGACCAATACGATTTGGTCCACCGCCCAGTACCATAATTTTTTCTTTCTGAGTGGGTTCCGCTTCACACTCTTCTTCATAGGTGGAATACATATATGCTGTATCAGAGGCAAATTCTGCCGCACAGGAATCTACCCGCTTATAGACCGGACGAATATTCAGCTGCTGACGATATTTTCTAACAGTCGCTTCATCAGTATTTAAAACATTGGCCAGACGGCTGTCTGAAAAACCTTTGCGTTTGAGCTCGCGTAGAAAATCAGCATTAATATCCAGAATATTCATACCCCGGATATTTTCCTCTATCTGGATCAGTTCTTCGATCTGGATCAGGAACCAGGGGTCAATACCGGTAAGAGACTGAATATCTTCCAGACTCATGCCTTTACGGAATGCATCACCAATATACCAGATACGGTGAGCTCCAGGTACACGCAGAGCATGACGTAATGAGTCAAGAAGTTCATCGTTATTATCGCCTTCCAGATCCTGTGCCATTTCGGTAAAACCGTCGGTATCAATTTCCAGAGAACGCAGGGCCTTTTGCAGAGATTCCTGAAAAGTGCGGCCAATGGACATTGCCTCGCCCACGGACTTCATCTGTGTAGTGAGAGTATCATCCGCCTGGGGAAATTTTTCAAAGGTAAAACGAGGAACTTTTGTAACCACATAGTCTAATGTGGGTTCAAAGGATGCCGGAGTAGCACCGCCGGTAATTTCATTATCCAGTTCATCCAGGGTATAACCTATGGCCAGTTTGGCTGCCACTTTGGCAATGGGGAAACCGGTGGCTTTAGAGGCCAGAGCCGAAGAACGTGAAACCCGGGGGTTCATTTCAATAATAATTAAGCGGCCATTTTGCGGATTGACCGCAAACTGTACATTGGAACCGCCGGTATCCACACCAATTTCACGCAGTACATCCAGGGAGGCATTACGCATAATCTGATATTCTTTGTCCGTCAGTGTCTGAGCAGGAGCAATAGTAATGGAGTCACCAGTATGCACACCCATGGCATCAAAATTTTCAATGGAACAGATAATGATGCAATTGTCTTTTTTATCCCGTACCACTTCCATTTCGTATTCTTTCCAGCCGATAATGGATTCTTCAATAAGTAGTTCATTAGTGGGCGACATATCCAGACCGCGTTCGCAAATCTCGACGTATTCTTCTCTGTTATAGGCAATACCACCGCCGGAACCACCCATGGTAAAGGAAGGACGAATAATAATAGGGAATGCACCCAGGTCTTTCTGTACCTGTGCCGCTTCTTCCATAGTGTGAGCGATATAGGATTTGGGCATATCCAGACCAATTTTAATCATCGCCTGACGGAACAGATCCCGGTCTTCCGCCTTATTGATAGCTTCTTTATCCGCACCTATCATTTCAACGTTATATTGTTCCAGAACACCCTGCTTATCCAGTTCCAGGGCACAGTTTAATGCTGTCTGTCCACCCATGGTGGGCAGCAGCGCATCGGGACGTTCTTTGGCAATAATATTGGCTACTACTTTCCAGTGAATCGGCTCAATATAAGTGGCATCAGCCAGTTCCGGGTCAGTCATAATAGTGGCTGGATTGGAGTTAACCAGTATTACCCGATAACCTTCATCTTTCAGAGCCTTACACGCCTGAGCGCCGGAATAATCAAATTCAC
>JALSUJ010000332.1 GCA_027071355.1 Gammaproteobacteria bacterium
CTTCAATGGCGGGCTTGCTGGATTGTGTGGTGGCATATTCCCGGATTTTCTGTGCCAGTGGGTTCAAGCAGCATTTCCCTGCTTAAGGCGTTTTTCCAGATCTTCCCGTCCCAGCTGACAGGCTTTTTCAAATAAAGGAATAAGTTTCTGGTTAGCACCATAAATATTCTGTTTCATAATTTCAAAGCCTTCAGCAATATCACCAGCGATAACCATAGGCTTAAGATCATAATATTCAGGGCCCCATTTATCCTTCAGATCTTCAGTAAGACAGTCTCGCTTAGCCTCTGTAATTTGCTTTAAGGGCACATCCATTCGAGTGAATGCATTATAAACACCGGGAACAGCAGTAAAAACAATATATTTGAAACCGGCAGAATATAAAAAAGCGGTAATTGATGCAATTAACCAGCGCATCTGACCTACATTGGCTGGAGCCAGATTGCCCACTTCCACCACTGTCTCACGGGAGATTGTTTTACCATAAAGGGATCCAAGTTTGGTTTCCAGGCCATTATTCAGATAATATTCAGAGAATAAGGACTCATCAGCAGCACAACGGACACCGGCAACTGCTTTAATAATGGTTTCATCACCTGGCTGCTCAGCATCAGCTTCAATAGTCAGCAGATTGGGATAGAAATGATCCAGTTCTGCATTGTAGTATTTTTTAAACACGCCACTGATAAAACTTTCCAGGCGTTCCCGTTCTGGTCGACCGTGTTCAAGATAATGTATTTGTGAAGCCTGAGTCTTCATATTTTTCTTATAATTGGCCAGTAAGGTAATTGATTTGTTTTGCAAGGCTGAACTCATAGCCCGAACTCCAGTGTTTTTGATGCTTTTTTTCATTGAGTTTAGTTTAGCTATCAAACCTTAAAGAAACCTTAAGCTTTAGAAAAATACTAAATTTTGTTAAACCTTGTATGTTAAATATACAAGGTTAAACAGTTCTCATAAACATTTTAATTCAGACTTGTCATAGTTCAGGGGATGTTGAACTTCAGATGTTAAACATTGGCCAGATCACCATTGCTTTCCAGCCAGGCTTTGCGATCAGAGGCCCGTTTTTTGGCCAGCAGCATGTCCATCATCTGGTAAGTTGCATCGTCTTCTTCAATGGTCAGGCGAACCAGACGACGGGTATCCGGGGCAATCGTTGTTTCTCTTAATTGCAGAGGATTCATTTCTCCCAGACCTTTAAAACGCTGAACATTAACCTTGCCGCGAATTTTTTCTGCCTCAATACGATCCAGTACCCCTTTTTTCTCTGATTCATCCAGAGCATAAAAAACCTGCTTACCAACATCAATTCGGAACAGCGGTGGCATAGCCACATAGACATGACCGGCAGTCACCAGAGACTTAAAGTGACGCACAAACAGAGCGCATAATAAAGTCGCAATATGGGCACCATCCGAATCAGCATCGGCCAGAATACAGACTTTTCCATAGCGTAGCGCTTTTAAATCACTGCAACCCGGCTCCACGCCAATGGCCACTGAAATATCATGGACTTCATTTGAGGCCAGCACCTGAGAAGAATCGACTTCCCAGGTATTTAGAATTTTTCCGCGCAAGGGCATAATGGCCTGAAATGTCCGGTCTCGTGCCTGTTTGGCTGAACCGCCAGCAGAATCCCCTTCCACAAGAAACAGTTCGGTTTCATTAAAATCTGAAGAACTGCAGTCCGCCAGTTTGCCTGGTAAAGCTGGTCCCTGAGTGATTTTTTTACGGACTACTTTTTTACCCGCCCGGATCCGCTGACTGGCCCGGCTGATCACCTGTTCTGCCAGTCGTTCACCCTCTTCAGTATGCTGATTCAGCCACAGACCAAAAGCATCTTTTACTACCCCCATAACAAATGCCGCACATTCTCGTGAGGATAGACGCTCCTTGGTTTGCCCAGAAAACAGCGGGTCCTGTAATTTGACCGACAGGATATAACAGCAGCTGTCCCAGACATCATCCGGGGTAATTTTAACGCCTCGGGGTAATAAATTACGAAACTCACAAAATTCCCGAATAGCTTCGGTCAGGCCAGTACGTAAACCATTAACATGGGTGCCACCCTGAGGAGTGGGGATTAAGTTGGCATAACTTTCTGTCACCGGAGTCCCGTCTTCTGCCAGCCATAATAATGCCCACTCAGCCTGTTCATTATTACCTTCCAGTTTACCGGTAAAAGGAATGGCTGGAATAGTTTCTTTTTCTTCTATGGCATCGAGCAGATAATCTGACAGGCCATTTTCGTAGTACCAGCGCTCACTTTCAGCGCTGTGCTCATCTTTAAAATTAATTTCCAGTCCCGGACAAAGGACCGCTTTGGCTCGCAGGGCATGTTTTAAACGGGGGATAGAAAATTTAATGGAATCAAAATACTTTTTCTCCGGCCAGAAGCGTACGGTAGTGCCGGTATTTCGTTTACCGACTTCACCTGTTTCTTCCAGAGCATGCGTTTTATCGCCATGAGCAAAGGCCATATAGTATTCTTTACCCGTTCGACGCACCCAGATTTCGAGTTTATCCGACAGGGCATTAACCACGGATACACCCACGCCATGTAAACCACCGGAAAACTGATAATTATCATTAGAAAACTTACCCCCGGCATGCAGACGAGTCAGGATCAGCTCAATACCGGGAATTTTTTCTTCCGGATGTATGTCCACCGGCATTCCCCGCCCGTCATCCTTTACTGACAGGGAACCGTCTTTATGCAGTATGACATCAATTCGTCGGGCAAAGCCTGCCATTGCTTCATCAACACTATTATCAATAACTTCCTGAGCCAGATGATTCGGGCGTTCGGTCTGAGTATACATACCCGGACGGCGCTGTACCGGCTCCAGACCATTTAATACTTCAATATCCTGTGCATCATAAGAACTTGCTGCCATACGTATTTCTTTACCTCTGGTGGTGATGTTATGTAATCAAATTGTAATTATTCAACCTAATTTGAACTCCGTAAGAGTATCAGCCAGTAGTTACATAGAATTAACTAATTGCTCTGGTAATCAAAGGTACCAGTGGTTCAGGCAATTTTACTGCACCTGAAAGGGCAAACTGCTGGCCTTTTTGAGACATTTTTTTCCAGGTTCTGAGGATAATATCTATCCATTTATCTTCATCGTATTCTGGATGCCTGTTCACAAAGTCCGTCATATAGTATTCAATAAATACCAGTGCGGCAACATCTTCGACTAATTGTGTATCGGTATTGGTCTTTAGCGATTTTTTTCCAATGGCCTGTCTGGCCCGCTCCACCTCATCTTCGGAATAACCGGATTTTAACAGTAATTCAGCGGCTGTATCAGCATGAAATTTATACAAACCGGTACGCCACTGATGATAACCTTTGCGATCCATTGAATAAGCATCACGGGGTGATTTCCAGCGCTGAATATGTTGTGCACGTATGGCCAGTTTCATAACATCATCGGTATCCGGTGCAAAACGTTCCAGCATATCTGCCATACGATGACCGTACAGCAGCTCTTTGGGCTGGTTTTTGTCGCCATCACTTTCCTGATTGGGATCCTGCTGGTTTGCCGTGTCAATTAATTCAACAGCCTGATTATATTTTGATGGTGTTGTAGGTTCAGTTGTAGATTGTGTCATAATTTAGTATCTTTCCTTAATAGGTATGGCATTATCCCGGCTGCCGCCGCGCACTACCATGGTATTACCTTCCAGCTCATCCTCATCGGCACAGTATTGTTCCTTGCCGTTATAACGTCGAGTATACAAGGAACAGGTCCACTCCCAGACATTACCGAAGATATCATAGATACCATATTTATTGGGACCAAACGAGCCAACTTCAACTATTTGAGCACTTTCCCAGAAATAACGACAGCCATCACAATTTGCATCCCCCATATTCACAATATCATTAAAACCTAATTGCCCTTTAACCTTGTATATTAAATATGAAGGGTAAAGAACTGGCAGCAAGTTTTACCTCGCCATTTAAAAAAAGCGGTCAAATGCGGCTTCAATGGAATTTTTAAAGTTTTTTTCTGGACTGGATTTTTCTTCAATTGTTTTTATAAACGAATTATAGGA
The DNA here is from genome assembly GCA_027071355.1 of Gammaproteobacteria bacterium. Lineage (GTDB taxonomy): Bacteria > Pseudomonadota > Gammaproteobacteria > GRL18 > GRL18 > JANELJ01. The sequence goes on from JALSUJ010000332.1 coordinate 4,072, forward strand.
TTTAATAGATTTTACCAGATAAGCCTGAATCGGCTCTTTAATGCCTTTTAATTTTAACGGCGGTGTAGGAATAACAGTAATCTTGTCTTTTATCATATTATAGGTAGCATGACTGATTAAAATGGCATCGTGTTTTGCCAGGTGCTCAAGACGATTAGCAATATTGACATTGTCTCCAATCAGGGTAAAGTCTCGTCGGGAATGCTGACTGCCAATATCCCCCAGGATCACATGCCCGGAATGAATGCCAATACGCATATGAAAATCTATTCCCGTAGTTTTTCTGAGTTCCGGCAGAGCCTTAAGCATCGCAGCAGCGGCACAGACGGCTCTATATGCCCCTTCTTCCTGCAGACCAAATGAAGAAAATATGCCATCGCCTAAAAATTTATCAATAGTGGCATCAAAAAACATCAGTTCTTCCACCATACGATCAAAGTACAGATTCAGAAAATCCACCACTTTTCTTGAGCTAAATTGTTCAGAAATTCGGGTAAACTGGACAATATCAGAAAACAGCAAAGTCCGGAATTTATCCTCAGCAATAGGTTTACTGATATTTCTATTACCCATGGCAATATGAGATACCGCCGGATCAGAGAGATAATGACTCATTTCATTCTGATGTTGTTTTAAACGGGTTTCAGCCAGAACCCGCTCCACTTCAGCAATCATTCTATCAGGAGAAAAGGGTTTGGTAATAAAGGCCTGAATCCCCATAGAACGGATCTTGACCTGATCCGCTCTGGAATCCTTACTGGTTTCGATAATAATAGGTAAATGACAAAATTGACTGGACTGCCTGATCCGGGCACAGAGTTCCAGGCCATCCACATAAGGCATATCATAATCAGTAATAATTAAGTCATAAGACTGATTCGTTAATTTTTCCCAACCGGATAGACCGTCTGTGGCCACATCCACCTGAAATCCCTGTATCTGCAGTGAATTTTTCATCTGATGCAGCATGGTTGCAGAATCTTCCACTACCAGAATACGTTCAGGCCGGCCAAGTGACTGTCTGGAATGCATTAAACGTTCAATACGTGATAACAGCTCTGGCACCACTACTTTTCGAGTGGTTGAATGATCAGACTTTATAATATAGTCATCCGCTCCGGCATTAAAACCACTGATAATTGCCTGATCCGTTTGCTGCGAGGACAATAATAAAACCGGTGTTGTTAAATTTTCCTGCTGGCGGATAATACGACATAAGGTAATACCATCAATTAAGGGCATTTCAACATCACTAATAATCAGATCTATTTTCTGACTGCGAATGATTTGTAAGGCTTCTTCCCCATTAGTGGCTTCAATGACATCATAACCCTCCTGCACCAGAGCCGGTAAAATCAGTTTGCGGGATGTTTTACTATCATCCACTAGCAGTAATCTTGTTTTTTCTTCAAATAAAGGACTGAGAACCTGTTCCAGTTCCTGTTTGCTAAATGGTACTTTGAGAAACTTATTGGCTCTGTGATCAATCGCCTGTTCACGATTTATGGTATTGGAAGAAATAAAAACCAGCCGGGCTTTTTTGAGGTCAGGATGGGCGCGAATTTGATCACACAAAGCCAGCCCGTCAATTTTAGACAGCATGGCTCGAATAAAAATCAGATCAGGTTTATATTTCAGGATCTGCTGAAAATAGTCCGTTTCATTGGAATGAATCGCTTTAATTTTAAACTTGTCGGTATCAAGCAATGAGCTGATCAGTCCATCAATGGTTGATGAGTCTGTCAACAATACGGCATTTTTGATTTTATTATCCATTTCCCCCCAGCCAGCATTAGAGACTTGCAGTTAAAATATATACAATAAGCCCTGTAAATTCAATTAAATTATCAAAATGCGAACCAATACCTCAAAATATAAGAATTTTAACCCTTGCACACAGCATAATTTAAAATTTTGTCCTAGAATAAACTCAGAATTCAAAGAAGAATCTTTCTGTCTTTATCTTTATAATGACGGGCTATCAAAGGATTTAAGATTTCACGTTAATCGGTAGTAAGCAAAGCAAATGGCCGTCAATAGTAAAAAGATACCCATAAACAGTCTGCAGACAGGTATGTACATCTCCAGACTGGATCGCCCATGGATAGAAACATCCTATCCCATTGAAGGCTTTTATATCCAGAATGAAGAAGATATTCGTAAGCTCAGCTCTTTATGCAAGTATGTCTATATAGATATAGATTTAACCCGTTTAAGGGTTGATCCATTAAAACTTCAGATACATGATGATCATACTTCCCGATTCACAGCTGAATCCGTAAAAGAAAAAATCGCTGAGCATAGTCAAACTAAACAGGGCGGACCAACCAAAACCAGAATTCGACGACCTTCCAAATTGCTTTATACGGAGCGGGTTGCGTTTGAAAAAGAATTTAAAACCGCTAACAAACTTTATGAAACAATTTCTCATACCGCTGAAAACATCCTGCAGAATATTGAGTCTTCCGGACAAATTGATATCACAAAAGTGAATCAGACTGCCAGTGATATGGTAGACAGTATTATTCGCAATCCCGATGCTTTTTTATGGTTATCACGCTTAAAAGCCAAGGATACTCATACTCATAACCGTTCCATTCGAGCTACCATCTGGGGTATTGCCTTTGGTCGTTATCAGTCGTTATCAAAATTAGAACTGGATGAATTGTCTATTGCTTTATTAATTTCGAATATAGGCAAGGCTCGCCTGCCTCGTGAGATACTGGAAAGAGCTGATGAACTCAATGGCGTGGAACGCTCAGTTTATCAGAAACACATTAGTTATTCTGTTAAATTACTCCGCCAGATGGGCTCTTTTTCTTCCTCTATTATCAACATTGTTGCTTCCTATTGTGAGCGCTTTGACGGCAGCGGCTACCCCAGAAAACTACAGGGCAATAAAATTATTTTTTCCGCACAAATTGCTGGTCTGGTCAGCTATTATGAAAAAATTACCAACCATCGAGACAGCAACAAATCCCTGGATGCTACCCGGGCTATGGAACACCTGTACAAACTCAGAGATACAAAATTTCAAAGTGAGTTAATTGAAGAGTTCATTCAGTCCATTGGCATTTATCCCGCCGGCTCTCTTATTGAACTCAATTCCAGAGAAATTGCAGTTATTATTGAACAAAATGAGCGGCATCGTCTGCTGCCCAAGGTGCTTATTTTAAGGGACGCAAATAAAAACCCCGTTAAAACGTTTAAAATACTGGATCTTTCAGGCTTTGATAACACAGATAAACATTGCCCTAAAATCATTAATAGTATTCCGCTGGGCAGTTATGATATTAATTCGAGTGAAATTCTTGATTCTATCCTGAAAACGGATAAGAGCTGGTTACTAAAACGGCTGTTTTCATGAAAAGCGTTAAGCGTTAAGCGTTAAGCGTTAAGCGTTAAGCGTTAAGCGTTAAGCGTTAAGCGTTAAGCGTTAAGCGTTAAGCGTTAAGCGTTAAGCGTTAAGAAAGAGTTTAGAGCATCTGATTTCCTCTGCAATAATTTTTAGCAAAAAAAAGCCTGTACCGGAAATCCGGGACAGGCTTTTTGCTTACTATTACTAAGAATTACTTAGCAGGAGCAGCGGGTGCAGCTGGAGCAGCAGGTGCCTGAGCAGCCCATTGCTTCATTCTTTCTTCATATGCTTTACGAGCAGCTTCCATTTTAGCTTGCTGCTGCTTTTGCATTGCCTGCATACGCTTCTTTTGAGCATCCATCTGAGCTTTCTGCTGTGGAGTAGGACCATTATTCATCATAGCAGGTGCCTGTTGAGGAGCTACAGGAGCTTGCATTGGTGCCGCATAAGGACGACCATAATAACCACCATAGCCATAAGGAGTGTTTTGATAGTTGTTACGACCATCAAAACGGCTGTTCATGTTATTGTAACCATTGTAGTTGCTGTAGCCATTACCATAAGCTGAACCACGAGTGTTACCTTTTCCACGACCACGACCACGACCTTTGATAGTAATTTCAACATCACCATCCATGTCCGCATCACCGGAACCGTCACCCCAGCCATTACCATAACCATTGCCATAACCATTGTTATTCCAGTTATTAGCACCATAGCCATTCCAGTTAGTATTACTGTCACCGTCGCCCCATGGACCCCAGGAACTACTGGCAGAAACAGACATAGATACAGTAGTAGCAGCAATTGCTACAGCAATTAATAATTTTTTCATTTTATACTCTCCAAAATTAGATTAATGAATGTGTTGTGTTTGTTACCAGTTAAGATGATAACAAAGAATATTACTTTTTTAACTTTTTGTTTAACTTTTTACAAAAACTAAACAATCCGGATTGATAAAAACACGTCCTTACCTCACTATGTTTTTTCAATCTCTTTATACAAGTGAGTTCAGTATATAACGATCAAATCAGATTAGCAACCCCTTATAT
>JALSUJ010000333.1:0-4163 GCA_027071355.1 Gammaproteobacteria bacterium
GTGATAATGTCACTTAACCTGCCGCTGCTTTCTGTCACAATAGCCTCACGTTAAACAAAAAAACTAAAACCTGGAGCTTATTATGAAAAACGTTGGCGGCATCGATAAAATATTACGTATTATTGTGGGAATTGTTCTGATTGCAGGGGTATTTGTATTGCCTGGTGTATTGAATCCCTGGGGCTGGATAGGTCTGATACCTTTACTGACGGGCTTATTTAACTTCTGCCCGCTTTATCCAATGCTGGGTATTAATACCTCTAAGAAATAAACAGTGACCTTAGGGTAAGTAAATAATAACAGGAGACTCTGGCAAGGTGTTTTTTTTGAGACATACAATTCCCCCCCCCATTGTATGATTATCAGGAAAGCACCTTGCCAGAATCTTCTGTTATATAAGCAGGTATTTTTTCTGGCACTGTTTTTTTAAACTCACCTCTAGTGCCTGTTCCAGCAAATCCAGCAGTTTTTCCGGCACGGGTTCTTTATGGTCAGTCTTCCATTGTTCAATCAAGATTAAACACTGTTCAACCTCATCAAACTTTTTATCTTCTTTCAACTGTCAATCCTTATTCAGTGCATTATATTGTATCAGTATTGATACTATACTCCTGAAAAAAGAATTTAACTTGTCTTTACACGTCAATTTATTTGACAATTTACGCCAGAAAATATCAATGCTTATTAAGAGCACATTTTCTGATAATTTTACTTATAAAAGGTTCAAAAGCATTTATTTCAGCTTCAACCTGCCGAAAGCGCGCTTTATCTTTCAATTTTAAAGCATCATTTTTCTGCATATAAAGTTGATAGGAATGTTTACTATCTTCATATATCGTCCGATTGGATACCCTGGCTAGTCCAGCCTGAAAACAGCCGCAGGGTTGAATACGATCCGGATACAGGGATTTAAGTTGCTCCAGACTACTAATATTTGCTGCCGGTTTTTTATTTTGCAGATAACAGCCTACAATCATTTTGCTTCTGATTTTATCAAACACTTTTTTTTCTTCCATTTGCCTGAATTGTGCATCACTTGCCATAACGGACATGACAGCAAAACCAGATAAAACCAGCACCAGTACTAAAACAATTTTTTTCAATGTAAATATCCTGTTTAAAATGTTAATAGAATCATTATAGTTCAATATAAAATTTTAGGGGCTGTTGCTCCTTCTTTTAAAGAATAAGCGGTAATTTCTACAGTTTATAACTATTAGCCTGGCTTATTAGTACAGACTAAACTAATGTTTTTTGTAATATTAACTGGGGTTTACACCTATATAATTTTAAACTTAAATAGGCATAAAATAACAATATAATAAATAGGGTCACATAATAAACAGGGTCAAAGGACGACCAATAACTTTCCTCAAATTATAAGAATATTCAAAACAATTAATACAAATTTATTGTATCAATATTATATTTTAATTTGTATTCCTGATTTTGGCGTTTATAACTGAGGATCTGGAGTGCATTACTATGACAATTACTAAATACCTGGCGATTCCAGCCGCACTGCTTTTTGCCAGCAGTTTATCCCACGCTGCCTCTTCCTGCTCTAAACTGTATAATAACAAAGACTATACAGAAGCTTTAACTCAATGCCAGGAAGAAGCTTTTCATTCAGGTTCTCAGGCCAGTTTTATTCTGGGTCAAATGTATGAGAATGGACTGGGTGTTAAAATCAATTCAAAAAAAGCCATCGCTTATTATCAACAGGCGGTACTTGCTAATAATCTGGACTCACAGATAGCACTGGGTTTATATCATAAAAAAAATCAGAATTATCTTTTAAGTCATGTTTATCTAACTCTTGCCATTGAAAACGGTAGTCTGGGTGCCAGTCTTGAAAAAGAAAAAGTGGCTCAAAAAATGTCCAAAGATCAACTAATGCTTTCCAGTGATTATGTAAACCTGGTAAAATCTGCCATTACAGACAAAAAAAAATCATTAGCAATGAATGACTAATTTAAAGCAGTATTATGGATAAAAAACAGTTTTTAGAAATGATGCAATTTCGTCATGCCTGTAAGGTTTTTGACGCAAGCAAAAAAATATCTGCTGATAACTTTCAATACATTCTGGAAGCCGCTCGCCTCTCACCCAGTTCTTTTGGCTTTGAACCCTGGCGATTTCTTATTGTCCAGGATCAGGCCTTAAGAGAAAAGCTTAAAGTACTGGTCTGGGGAGCACAGGGTACTCTGCCCACTGCCAGCCATTTTGTAATTACTCTGGCTCGTACCGGCAAATCCATGCGCTATGATAGTGAATATATAGAACATATCATGGCAGACATCCATCACCTTCCTGAAGATACACGCATTAAACGACGCGGTTATTATCAAACATTTCAGGAAACCGATTTCAATTTATTGCAAAGTGACAAAACTATTTTTGACTGGGCCTGTAAACAAACCTATATTGCCCTGGCTAATATGATGAATGCTGCCGCCGCTATAAAAATTGACAGTTGTCCAGTAGAAGGTTTTGCAGAAACTAAAGTAAACGCCCTGCTGGCAGAACATTTTGATATTGATACCAGTGAATTTGGTGTGGCTTATATGGTTGCTTTTGGATATTGTAAAGAACCTCAAAATGAGAAAACCCGCCAGCCTCTGAAAGATATTGTCAGCTGGTACAAATAAGTATATAAAAACATGCTTTTGCGTGACTTACACATATTGTCCCGCACAATAGCCTGATGCCCAGGCCCATTGAAAATTATAACCACCCAGATGCCCGGTAACATCGACCACTTCACCAATAAAATACAGTCCTGCTGTTTTTCTGGCCTGCATGGTTTTTGAAGACAGTTCATTAGTATCTACCCCGCCCACAGTCACTTCCGCCACCCGATACCCTTCAGTGCCTGCCGGCCTGAAAACCCAACTTTGAAACAATTTAGAAACACATTCCAATTCATTGATATTAAACTGTTTAATGGGTCTATTGATTGTTATTTTCCGGCAAAAAACGGCCACCAGTCTACGCGGATAGCAGCTGGATAATAAGCTCTTCAACTGGGTATCAGGCTGTTGCTGCTGTTGTTCTTTTAACCATTCAAAGAGTGCCCGGTTCGGCAACAGACAAATTGATACTGCGTCTCCCTTTTGCCAGTAGGATGAAATTTGCAGCACTACCGGCCCACTGATCCCTTTATGGGTAAATAACAGATTTTCTTTAAAATTCTTATTATTGATACTGATGGAGGCTTTTAATGCAATCCCGGAAAGACATTTTAATTGGCTTAAATCTTTATTATTGTAGCTGAAAGGTACCAGACCAGGATGGGTAGGTATTATATTTAAGCCAAATTGACGGGCAATTTTTAAGCCAAAATCAGATGCCCCCATTTTCGCTACGGACAGACCACCGCTGGCAATCACCAAAGACTCTGAGTAATAACTGCCGCTGGAACTTTTTACTATAAACATAGTATTTTCTGAATCTTTCTGAACCGTTTCGATATGACTATTAAGAATAATATTAATGTTATATCGATGACATTCCGCTAATAATAACTCCACAATATCCATAGCACTTCTATCACAAAATAATTGACCATGGTCTCTTTCATGCCAGGGAATATCGTATTCAGCCAGAAGCGCTAAAAAATCAAAATATTGATAACGACTGAGTGCTGATTTACAAAAATGCGGGTTTTGTGATAGATAATTATCTGCACTGATATAATAATTACTGAAATTGCATTTCCCCCCACCGGATATACGCACTTTTTTGGCGGCTTTAGTGGCATGATCCAGCACGGCAACCCGACGACCGCGTTTACCCGCCTCTATGGCACACATCAATCCCGATGCGCTGGCACCGATAATCAAAACATCATAACTATTCATAAAAACAGGTCATAAAAACAAGTCATAAAAACAAGTCCTAAACTATTCATAAAATTGAGAAAAGCCTGTAAAATCCAGCTCAATGCATTTGTACTCGAAATATACGCTAGTTTAACAAATCCTATACACAATGTCTGAGCCTGATAACTGGATTAAATATGTCTGAAATTGAAAATAGAGTAATGGAACTGGAAATTCGCAATGCCCATCAGGAAGATACTATTGAGCAGTTAAATCAGATTGTTTTCAAACAGCAGCAACAGATTGATGATCTAATTCGTCATCTCTCACATCTAAAAA
>JALSUJ010000333.1:4173-8463 GCA_027071355.1 Gammaproteobacteria bacterium
AAAATCAGCTCAGCAGTTTACAGGAAGCCAGCGGCAAAGAAACTGAAGAACCTCCTCCACCTCATTATTAAGACCACAATCGTCCTTTATTATAAGTTAACCCTCATTACAGTTTTTTTTTAAATTGTCGCTATACTCTAAAGAACATTAATTAATTACCATCTGTAATTCCGGGGTATTAAACATGACCACTACTGCAAATACTGCAAGCTCCAGTAATCGATTAGAACTACTTTTATTTTATCTTGGTGGTAAACGCCGTTTTGGAATAAATGTCTTAAAAATCAAGGAAGTCATACCCTGTCCGCCCCTGCATCAATTACCTTCCTCCAATCCTAAAATTCTTGGCGTGGCCGAATTAAGAGCTGAAACATTACCTATTATTGACCTGGCTAAAGCAGTAGGCGGAACACAACGGGTTCTGACCGAGGAACAGATTAAACAGGGTTCTGTCATTACTACCGAAATTAATCGTTCTCATCAAGGACTATGGATCAGTGATGTCGACAAGATTATTTTATGTGACTGGAAAAATATTTCCCCTCCGGCCAAAGGTACCGGCATTAGTAGTTATACTACCGGGGTTACTCTTATTGAAGATGAACTGATCCAGTTACTGGATATTGAAAAGGTACTGGCTGAAGTGCTTGGTCTGGAAACCGCTCATACAGAAGATCTGCATATTTCACAACAGCAACTGGAAGCCGTTTTCGGCAAACTGGTGCTAATTGTTGATGATTCCAGTATGGCCATGAAACAGACTATTGCTGCACTTAACAGGCTCGGTCTGCAGCATATTACTGCTAATGACGGCAAGATTGCTCTACAGATTTTAAAAGATTATCAAAATGGTGATCCGCATACTATGGAACCTGTCAGCATGATTATTTCTGATATTGAGATGCCAGAAATGGATGGTTATACCTTTGTCAGAGAGCTTAGAAAATTACCTAAATTTAAAGACATCCATGTACTCATGCATACCTCACTCAATGGCAATATTAATATGCAGAATGCCATATCCTGCGGTGCTAATGATGTTCTGACTAAATTTGTTCCCACTGAACTGGCAGAAAAAATTGTTCAGCACATGATTAATACCGCTGATGCTTAAAAAGGATTCGCAAGCACTGACAAATCTGCTATATTCAGCTTGTTTAATTGAGACAGGTGAATGAATAAATGACACAGTCAATAGTAAAAAGACCACTTGTAGTGATTGGTATAGGTGAAATGTCCGGTGTTTTTACCCGGGGATTACTAAAAGCAGGTTACCCTCTTTATCCTGTGACCCGGGACATGAATATTCAGGCTGTTTCTGAACAGCTAAATGATCCTGAAATGGTACTGGTCGCGGTTGGCGAAAGTGACCTTGCCCCGGTACTTGAACAACTTCCGGAACACTGGAAAGACCGACTTTGCCTGTTACAGAATGAACTGCTGCCTCGCAACTGGCAGACTCATAATATTAATAATCCCACCGTTATTTCAGTATGGTTTGAAAAGAAAAAAGGCCAGGATTTTAAAATACTGGTACCGTCCCCCGTTATAGGCCCTAAAGCTAAACTCATTAAAAATGCTCTGGCGCAACTGGAAATACCCTGCTGGATAGTAAAAGATGAACAGGAAATGCTGTTTGAACTGGTCCGCAAGAACCTGTATATCCTGACCACTAATATTGCCGGTCTGGATATGGCACCCGGCAGTGACGTAAATGACCTGTGGGACGAACATCGTGATCTGGCTTTAAAGGTGGTTGCGGATGTACTGACCATTCAAAGCCATCTGACCGGTCAGACTTTTGAAGACAGTGATCGTGAACGGCTGATTGAGGCTATGGTGGAAGCTATAAATGGTGATCTGGCACATAAATGCATGGGCCGATCTGCTCCGGCTCGACTGGCCAGAGCACTGGATTACGCCAGAGCAAATAATCTGGAAGTGAAAGAACTGGAGAGAATTGCCCGGGCAAGCGCTTAAAGCAGAGTTTTAAAGCAGAGTTTTAAACCAGTATAGTGTTACGGTAATACTGTAATTCTTCTATCGACTCTTTAATATCGTCCAGAGCCAGGTGTGCCCCTTTTTTATCAAACCCGTCATACACTTTGGGGTACCAGCGTCTGGCCAGTTCTTTTAAAGTACTGACATCCAGATTGCGATAATGAAAATAGGCTTCCAGTTCCGGCATTCCACGAACCATAAAGCGCCGATCCTGGCAGATACTATTACCACACATGGGGGAAACCCCTTTAGCGACATAATCCTTTAGAAATTCAATCGTCAGTCGGCTGGCTTCCGCTTCATCGATCATACTGTCTTTAACTCTTTGTGTTAAACCGGAATCACCATGATGACGGGTATTCCACTCATCCATACCAGCCAGTATTGCATCACTTTGGTGGATGGCCAGAACTGGACCTTCTGCCAGAATATTTAATTCAGCATCGGTGACAATAGTGGCTATTTCAATAATTTTATCGGTATCCGGCTCCAGTCCGGTCATTTCCAGATCTACCCAGATCAGGTTTCGTTGATCCTGTGTCATTTCTTCTCTCTTAATAATGAATTCTTAAGGTATAATATAGTCAAAACACACTAAATAATACACTTTTTCATTTAGCGAGACTTTATGCCCTTATTTACTACGCTTTTTCTTATTATGGTTTTTCTGGCCACAATGACTCATTTCTGGCTGTCCTTACGCCAGATAAACTATGTTCGAAAACATCGCGCTCAGGTTCCCGAAACATTTGCTGAAAAAATAACCCTTGAAGATCACCAGAAAGCCGCAGACTATACCATTGCCAAAGAAAAACTGGGTAATGTCAATTTACTGTTCAGCACAACTCTGCTGCTGATATGGACCCTGGGCGGTGGTCTGGAGTTTACCGACCAGTATGTCAGAGGCTTTAACCTGTCACCCATTTATAGCGGGGTTGTTTTTATTCTGCTGATTGGATTTATTTCCTCTATTCTGGATTTACCCTTAAGCCTGTACGGTACCTTTGTGCTGGAAGAAAAGTTCGGCTTTAACCGTACCTCCTTTAAAACCTGGTTAAGTGATATGATCAAACAAACCATTCTGGGGCTGGCCATTGGAGTCCCCTTAATAATGGTCATACTCTGGCTGATGGACAGTGCCGGTCAATACTGGTGGCTGTATGCCTGGGCGGTCTGGATGAGTTTTGGATTTTTAATGATGTGGGCCTATCCGGCAGTTATTGCCCCGTTGTTTAACAAGTTTTCCGAGCTGGATGATGAGTCATTAAAACAGCGTATTGAGCGTTTAATGAATCGCTGCGGTTTTATCAGCAAGGGCATCAAGGTTATGGACGGCTCACGGCGCTCCAGTCATGGCAATGCTTATTTTACCGGTCTGGGTAATAATAAACAGATCGTGTTTTTTGATAATCTTCTGGATTCACTGGATGAAGAGGAAGTTGAGGCAGTACTGGCTCATGAGTTAGGTCATTTTAAACGTAAACATATCCTCAAACGTCTGATCAGTATGGCCATTTTGACTTTAATCGGTTTTGCTGTACTGGGCTGGGTGATGCAGCAGCAATGGTTTTATAATGGACTGGGAATGAGCACACCGTCTATTTATGCCGCTTTAGTCCTGTTTAGCCTCAGTTCTCCGGTATTTACCTTTTTTCTTGCCCCCATTAGCGCTATGATAAGCCGTAAGCATGAGTTTGAAGCAGATGATTATGCAGCACAACAGGCCGATGCCAGCAAACTGGTAGAAGCTCTGGTAAAATTATACAAAGACAATGCCAGTACACTTACACCTGATCCCGTGCATTCAGCCTATTACGATTCTCACCCGCCCGCACCGGTAAGAATCGCGCACCTGAATCAAACAGCTCACGCTTAACTTAATACTTATTATAAAAAATATTGCTCACAGGAAGAACAATGAAAACATTAACCAGAACACTGCTGATCAGCTCTTTTTTTCTAGCCCTGTCACAGGGGGTACAGGCAGCAAATCCGGCTCACGGTAAAGATCTCCATGATGCCAATTGCCTGTCCTGTCACTCATCTTTAATGGGCGGCAACCCGAATGTTATCTATACCCGCAGTGATCGACGGGTTAATACCATTGACGGATTAAGAAAACAGGTCACCCGCTGTAAAACCACCGTCGGAGTTCCCTGGCCGGAAGATCAGATTGAAGATGTAGTGGAATATCTAAACCAGAACTTTTATAAGATAAAATAACGCTACTCTATGGCTAAACGTAATCTTAACCGCCGTCAGCAATGGCGCATACAGAAAATCCAGCAG
>JALSUJ010000334.1 GCA_027071355.1 Gammaproteobacteria bacterium
CTTTCAAGTTGAGATAGTAAATAACGCCGGTTATAAAGCCCGGTTTCCGGACACTGGGTATTTAAGACATCCAGTTTTTGCTGCAGCTTTTCCTGTGCTTTTTGATTGACGGCATCGTTGCGAATGATAATTTGCAGACAGTCTTCTCCGGCCATACTGGCTGGCTGAAATTCCATCTGAATCTGGATCTCACTTTCATCTTCTTTTATGCCGGTAACTTTTAAAGTATTTTCTGTTGTTTGAGAGTCAATATTGCCAGCATGTTGTTTATTACTACTTGAATAGTGCCGTAAAAATTCTTTCAGTCTGGCACTGTCTCTGGAAGAAACCAGATCCATAATAGGCATGGCTTCGATATCATCACGGCTTTCATAGCCAAACATTTTAAAATAAGGATCGTTAGATAGGATGTGCATACCTTCATGGACATAGGCAATGGCATCTCTGGAACTGTCAATTAATTGCTGACAACGTTTTTCTGAGTCATTAAGCTGTTTACTTAAGGTAAATTCACTGCGTAAACCTTTTAAAGCACTGAACTCTTTTTGTACGGTTAGATTAATTAATTCTTCGGGCTCTGCAGGAATAACACTATTAACGCCCTGTTTTAACAGATAAACGGTTTCTTCGGGTGTTTTATCAGCAATAACAATAACGGCGGCATCACTTTTCAGTTCTTTCAAGCTTTGCAGCAGGGTTCCAATATCCAGATCTTTGATTGTAGGGGTGAATAAAATAATATCATAGGACCGCTTGTTAATTTCTTTATCAAAAACTTTGCTGTTCGAAACAATGCCTGGATGAAGAGCTAAACCTTTATTACGCAACATATTCGTCATTTCAACGGCATCGTTTTCTGATTTATCAATCAGTAATAGTTGAATTATATTATCCTGTTTCACAGATTGTCCTGTACTCAGACTTTTGGGGAGATTATATTATAAATTATTATTAGTGGTTATTATAAATCATCCCAGATTGAATCAAACTCACTGTCCCCATCCAGAGATAGTGTATCGTCCTGCTCCTGTTTTAACGAGGTTTTATTTTTGTCTGTACCATAAAACTCCTCTGCAGGGAGGTATTTAAAACGGGAAAAATGCGGTGTTACTTCTAGAGTGTCAAGCAATACCACTTTAGTTTTAACTCGGGTAATATTGGCATTAACCAGTCGATATTCATAGAGCATAACCTGATCCCTGACTTCATATCCAAGACCTGTTGTAATCAGTGTTTTGGGGTGATTCAGAACTGGAATTGCGGGTAATAAAATTGCTCTGGATTTTATGCCTTCCTGCATGCTGCTGTATTTGGCAGTACTGACAGCAATGGCATTGGGGGCAAGAACCTGAACACCCGCCTGTATTTTATGATCATCTATACACTTTATCCAGCGAATTGTGCCGACAAACCAGTAACCTTCTTTTTTATCTTCTTCATGACTAATAGCCAGTATTTCACCGACTTTAGCATTGATCGAGCCCTTTTGATCCCATTGTAAACAATAACCACCAATACTTTCATTGACCATTTTCCAGTATTTATGGGATCTGGGTTGTTTAGAAGCACTAATACCGGAATCATTTAAAATAGTTTCCTTTTCCGTCAAATTAAGCGGGGTTTTACTTGTGAATACTTCGCCCCAGATGTCATTCACTTTGACTGTGGATTCTACGGTTCGGGAACTGAAATTAGCGCCTGTTTCCTGAACGGCTTCTGATAACTGGAAGCCCGTATCCGATTCATCATTAGTTATCCATTCAGGATCAGCATAACCATTTAAGACATAATGAACATTGTTCAGGCCAATAGCCACTTTTAGTTTTGATTTTGCCGGACGACGACTGTGTTGGCGGTTCGCTACCATACCCCAGGCCAGAGATAGTTGTTTTAAAATGTTGACATTTATTTCAGTTGTCTGGTTTTCTATATTCTGAAAATGTTCCATCAGATGAGTATAATCCAGTTTTGTGGTATCAAGAGTCCAGAGCTGTGACTTGTCACTGCTATCCTGTAGACTAATAAATGTCGGATGTTGGTCTTCAGCTAAATTGATAAACAGCTTATCTTTTTCGTCAGTTTCTTTATAAGAATGAATATCAGCCAGGGGAGCCCACTCTTCCAGTTGTCTGAAAATTGAATAAATATAATGTTGGGACATCCGGTAGGGATCGGCTATGGAAAGCAGGAGGATTTGCAGATAGATGTTTTTAATAGTGGTTTCACTGATGAGCTGGAAGCTGGAATCGGTGACTTTTTTAGACAGTAATTTTTGTTGTTTTGCCAGTAAAAATAACTTATGTAAATCTGACCAGAGTCTTTTAGCGGGGGTCTGGTAGAGCTGATAAGTACTGATTAAAGATAAACTATGGTGACGGATAATTCTTTCTATAACCAGAGCTATTAATTTGTTTCGTCCGGAGCAAAGAAAAGCTATCTTACAATTGAGTAGCTCCTGTAATACCTGTTTGTAACCAATACTGATCTGTTCATGCATTTTGCGTATTAATATGGCTATTCGCAAGTGTTTTTCATCCAGAGGCAGCTCGCGATTAAGGTTGAGTTTCCTGAGGTTGTTTGCCAGTTCAACCAGTGGTTCATGTACTTTTTCCAGGAAATATAAACGCTTTTTATAGGAATAGGACAGACCATTTACTTCTTTAATAGCACTATAAATACTTTTGGTAGAGACACGAACATTGGCCAGAGGAAGGGAGTCAAACCATTGATCTACAGCCGAAGGTTTCAGACTGAAATCTGATTTTCCGGGGCTAACCTGTTTTGGCAGGTGTTTAAATAAAACTTGCTGTAGAGTAGGCAAGATGAATCTCCAACATATCAGATAAAACGATTCTGTTTTGGATCTGAAAGCATAAATTTAAGAGTAGGTTTAGCTAACCTGTAACGTAATAGTCATCAGTTATTAAGCCGTAAACTGAATTATTACGCTAAGCTTAATAGTACTCAGTATAGTCAAAAATTTATTTTTTGTTATGTAACGGGGGCTTTTTCAGGACCTTTCCAGCAAAAAATAAATTTTAGAAATTATAGCACTTTATCCTGCTTTTAAAATGCTCAAAGTTTATTAATTCAGACAAATCAAGAAGATAAACAGGGTAAGTAAAAAAATTCTTACAATGAGAAGTGTTTTTAGTGGCTAAATTTAGATTTTTTTGAATTCAAGCGGCATTTTAGCAGGTTTTTCCGGCAGCTCTCTGACCAGCCGAGGAAGCATATAACCGGGTAATTGTGCGCGTAATTGTGAAAAAAGTTTCATTGCCGCTTCGTCACTGACTTCAAAGTGAGCACTGCCCTGTACCCGATCCAGCATATGCAGATAATAGGGAATAATATGATGTTTAATGAGAATTTCGCTTAAATCCCTTAATACCGGGACGGAATCATTGACCCCTTTTAGCAACACGGATTGATTAAACAGTAATACCCGGTGTTGCAGTAATTGACTAAACACATCCTGGTTATCGGCAGCAATTTCTCGGGCATGATTAATATGTAATACCATAATCACCTGTAGTCTGGATTGTTTCAGGATGTTGAGTAATGGTTTTGATATACGTTCAGGTTCAACTACAGGGTAACGTGAGTGAATACGAATGCGTTTAAGATGTTTAATGCTCTGCAGTTCTTTAAATAAAACGGCCAGCTTTGAGTCAGATAAGGAAAGCGGATCCCCACCACTGAGGATCACCTCTTCAATGCTATTATCCTGTTGTATCTGCTGCAGGTTGTCTGTTAACTGAGAGGCAATATGGCCTTTGTCCTGATAGGGATAATGGCGGCGAAAACAGTAACGGCAATGGATGGCGCAACTGGGCGTGACCACCAGCAGCACCCGGCCATGATATTTCTGTAATAGTCCCGGTTGTGACCGGTAGCGGGCTTCTTCGAGCGGGTCTTTCAGGTATCCGGAAACGGATTGAAGTTCTTCCTGTACCGGGAATATTTGTAATAATAAAGGATCTTTCGCGTTGTTATATTCAACTTTGTCGGCAAACGAGCGGGGCACCTTAAAATGAAAGCTGTGCATGGCAGATGTGGAAAACGGCAGTTGCTCAGGACTCAGGCCCAGGTATTTCAGTAGTCGGGCTGGATCGGTAAAATATTTTTCCGGCTGGTTTCGGACTGCTTTTCGGGGTATCATATAGGGCAATTTTTTATGCTGAATAATTTTGTATATTTTAGCAAATAATAATGATTTAAGATAAAGAGTAACGTATGGCATCTTACAATACTAATGAATTTCGTTCCGGATTAAAATTAATGATTGACGGTGACCCTTATGCCATTGTTGATAATGAAGTCGTCAAGCCAGGAAAGGGACAGGCATTTAATCGTATTAAGGTTAAAAATCTTAAAACTGGGCGGGTAGTAGAAAGAACCTATAAGTCCGGTGAATCGGTAGAAGCGGCGGATGTTATGGATACTGATTTACAGTATTTATACAATGATGGTGAACAATGGCATTTTATGCACCCGGAGACCTTTGAACAGATTGCTGCCGATCAAAGTGCTGTCGGGGATGCGGCTAAATGGTTAAAAGAACAGGATATGTGCACCATCACCTTATGGAATGGCAGTCCATTACTGGTTACCCCCCCCAACTTTGTAGTATTGACCGTAGCAGATACTGACCCGGGTTTAAAAGGTGATACTTCCGGTGGCGGCGGTAAACCCGCGACTATGGAAACTGGAGCGGTAGTTCAGGTGCCGTTATTTATACAAATTGGAGAAGAACTTAAAATTGATACCCGCACCGCCAAGTATGTCTCCCGTGCAAAAGATTAGATGCTTTGCCTCACTGGACTCCCACAGCATCCCCTGAGCTGATCCGGCTCAGGGCCAGGACTCTGCAAGCTATCCGGTATTTTTTTGAGCAACGGCAGATACTGGAAGTTGATACGCCTGTGTTATCCACTGCAACCATTACCGATCCCTTTATAGAAAGCTTTCAAACCCGCTACATCCCTCTGATACAAACCATGCCGGCCGAGTATTATTATCTGCATAGTTCTCCCGAATTTCCCATGAAGCGCCTGTTAGCCGCCGGTTCCGGTTCTATTTATCAGATTGCCAAAGTATTTCGGCAGGGCGAAGCGGGTCGTAAGCATAATCCGGAGTTTACCCTCTTGGAATGGTATCGGGACGGCTGGGATCATCATCAGCTAATGCAGGAAGTTGAACAACTGCTCAATGAATTATTAACCCCCTATATTCAACTGGGTGCGAGCTGTTTTATGTCTTATCAGCAGGCGTTTGAAAAAGTTATGGCTATTAATCCCCATACTGCCACCAGGGATGAACTTTATGCCTGTGCGGATAAGTTCAAGCTCTCCGGTGTGCTGGATAAATCTGCTCACCGGGATCGGTTTCTGGAGTTATTGTTCAGTCATGCTATAGAGCCTGCTCTGGGTATAGAACCGGAAACGGGCAAAGCCTGTATCTGTCTGGTCTATCACTATCCGGCCTCTCAGGCGTCACTGGCACGAGTCGGGCAGGAAAATGGTGTTGCTGTGGCCAGACGTTTTGAAGTTTTTATCAAGGGAATGGAACTGGGTAATGGCTTTCATGAACTTAATAATGCGCAGGAACAACGGGCTCGATTTATGGCTGATAACCGAACTCGCCAGCAAATGGGATTAACGGAACATCCTCTGGATGAAAATTTTCTGGCCGCACTGGAACAACTACCGGACTGTGCCGGAGTGGCCATTGGTCTTGAACGACTATTAATGGTTATGAGCCAGACCGAACATATTAATAATGTTATCAATTTTCCATTTGAACGAGCATGATACTCTTACGTATTTTAATTTATACTTAGGGGTTATGAAACTATCTCTCCTAAAACCTGGCCCAGTTGTACGGGGACATCCGGCTGCATTTCCTTATTCCACTGAACACGATTATCAGCAAATAATAAAACCACTGTAGAGCCCATATTAAAGCGTCCCATTTCCTGAGCTTTGGACAGCTTAATAGCGTCCTGATAGTGCCAGCGCTGGACTGATTGCCGGCGGGGCGGGGTGACCTCTCCATGCCAGACGGTTTCAATACTGGAGACAAAAATAGCGCCAACTTCAATTAAGGCCATGGGGCCTGCTGGTGTATCAAAAACATTAATTACCCGCTCATTACGGGCAAATAAACGGGGGATAGCTTTAACTGAGGCTTTGTTGACACCAAACAGCTGGCCCGGAACATGGAGCATTTCTTTTAAAGTGCCGTCTACAGGCATATGAATACGGTGATAATCTCTGGGAGAAAGATAAATGGTAACAAATTTGCCATTGTGAAAAATTTCGGTTAGAGCCTGATCGCCGGCAAGTAAATCAGACAGCTTAAAATAATGGCCTTTTGCCTGAATTAGCTGCTGTTCTTCAATATCACCCAGTTCACTGACTGTCCCATCTACCGGGCAGCAGAGCTGATGTGCATTGCTTCGATCAGGGCGGACCTGGGGTTTTAGAGAACGGCTAAAAAAATCGTTAAAACAGCTATAATCTTCAGCATTTTCCCGTACCGCTTCCATCATATTGACATTAAATAAGCGGATAAACTGTTTGATCTGAAAGTTTTTAAAAGCCGTTTGTTTTATACGCATAAAACGATACATTAGTGCGGATAAAAAATGCTGTGGTAATAAAAATAACGGCCAGGTTTTTAAATAATCCATTAAACTGGCGGATTCTTTATTATTATTATGAAGTTGAGGCAATTCAATACTCCGGAGAATGAAATTTTTTAAAAATTAAGGTATGATCTCGTGGTTTTACACACAGCTATTGTCAGTAAATATCATGATAGCTGTATTTTAACTCAATTTTAAAAGGAATCCTCCTCATGTTTACAAAAGATATGACAATTGCCGGCTATGATGATGAACTCTGGGACGCGATACAGCATGAGGAAAGACGTCAGGAAGAACATATTGAACTGATTGCCTCGGAAAATTATACCAGCCCCAGAGTTATGGAAGCACAGGGGTCCGTGCTGACCAATAAGTATGCCGAAGGTTATCCTTCTAAACGTTATTATGGCGGTTGTGAAAATGTCGATATTGCCGAACAGCTGGCCATTGACCGGGCTAAGAAACTATTTGGTGCTGATTATGCCAATGTACAGCCGCATTCTGGTTCCCAGGCCAATGCTGCGGTTTATTTTGCACTATTAAATGCTGGTGATACGGTAATGGGTATGAGTCTGGCACATGGCGGTCATCTGACGCATGGCTCCAGGGTCAGCTTTTCCGGTAAATTATTTAATGCCGTTCAATACGGTCTGAATGAAGCAACTGGTGAAGTAGATTATGAACAGGTTGAACGTCTGGCTAAAGAACATCAGCCTAAAATGATTATTGCTGGTTTCAGCGCTTATTCCCGGGTCATGGACTGGCAGCGTTTTCGTGATATTGCCGATGAAGTGGGTGCTTATTTAATGGTTGATATGGCTCATGTGGCCGGTCTGGTAGCCGCTGGTGTATATCCCAGTCCGATACAGATTGCCGATGTCACCACCTCAACAACCCATAAGACACTGCGTGGTCCCCGCGGAGGCATTATTCTGGCTAAATCCAACCCGGAACTTGAGAAAAAACTCAATTCCATGATTTTCCCTGGTACTCAGGGTGGTCCCTTAATGCACGTAATAGCCGGTAAGGCAGTTGCATTTAAAGAAGCTATGGAAGATGATTATGTGGTTTATCAGACTCAGGTTATAGAAAATGCCCGTGCCATGGCCACGGTATTTCTGGAGCGCGGTTATGATGTGGTTTCCGGCGGTACTGATAATCACTTATTTCTGCTCAGTTTGATTTCTCGAAAACTAACCGGTAAAGCGGCCGATGCGGCACTTGGTTTTGCCAATATTACCGTCAATAAAAACTCAGTACCTAATGATCCCCAGTCCCCCTTTGTGACCAGTGGTTTGCGTATTGGCTCGCCCGCTATTACTACCCGGGGCTTTAAGGAGCAGGAAAGTTCAGAGTTGGCTGGCTGGATCTGCGATATCCTGGATGAACTATGCAAGATGGAAGAAGCTGATCGAAGCATTGAAAATATGCAAAAAATGGCCATAGTACAACAGGTTAAACAGCAGGTGCTGGATTTGTGTAAGCGTTTCCCAGTTTATGCATAACAGGTCTAAGACTTAAGAGTTTACTATATGCGTTGTCCATTTTGTCATGCTCCGGAAACCAAAGTTATTGACTCACGTCTGGCCAATGAAGGGGATTCTGTGCGTCGTAGACGGGAATGTCTGACCTGCAGTGAACGCTTTACGACCTTTGAAACTCCCGAACTGGTAATGCCGCGTCTGGTGAAAAGTGACGGTTCACGGGTGCCTTTTGATGAGCAGAAATTACTGCAGGGCATGTTGAAGGCGCTGGAAAAACGTCCCGTTTCTCTGGAAACAATTGAGCAGGCAGTTAATCATATTAAAAATAACTTACGGGCCACCGGTGACCGGGAAGTGGCATCCAGTCGTCTGGGTGAATGGGTCATGGATGAACTGAAACAACTGGATCAGGTTGCCTATGTCCGTTTTGCATCGGTGTATCGCAGTTTTCAGGATCTGGATGAATTTCGCAGGGAAATCGAACGTCTGGAAGCACCAGAACAGGATTAAAGTACAGGATAAGCCATGCCCGGCGATGAATTTTATATGGCTCAGGCCATTAAACTGGCCAGAAAAGGCTGGTTTACTACTCACCCCAATCCACGAGTGGGCTGTGTACTGGTGCGAGACGGCGAAATTATTGCGCAGGGCTGGCATCAGTATGCCGGACAGGGACATGCAGAAGTTCAGGCACTGGCAGATCTGCAGCATAATAATGCCACGGCTGAAGGTGCCACAGCTTATGTAACGCTGGAACCGTGCAGCCATTTTGGCCGGACTCCGCCATGCAGTAACGCCTTAATAGAGGCCGGTGTAAAACGGGTGGTCGTAGCGATGTCCGATCCTAATCCACTGGTTTCCGGTAACGGCATCAAACGCCTTAAAGAACACGGGATTGAGGTTAGAGTCGGCGTACTGGACGCAGATGCCAGAGCCTTAAATCCGGGATTTATTCAGCGCATGGAAACGCAGAAACCACGGATACGCTGTAAAATGGCTATGAGTCTGGATGGCCGGACGGCGATGTCCAGTGGTGAGAGCCAGTGGATCACTTCCCCGGATGCCAGGGAAGATGTTCAGACTCTGCGGGCAGAAAGTTCGGCTGTGTTAACCGGTATTGGTACTATCCTGGCGGATGATCCATCCATGAATGTCCGTTCACCGCGTTTTGCTGACAATAATCGTCAGCCGGATCGGGTTATTCTGGATACCCAACTCAGAATACCGCTGGATGCAAAATTATTATCTTTAGACGGGCAAACAGTTATTTGTACTGCCACAGAGTCTAAACAACAGAGCCGGAAAATTCAGGCACTTGAAGCAAAGGGAGCAGAGATATATTTTCTCAATACTCAACAGCTGGGTTCCCAAACAGTCCTGTCAGTCAATGAGCTTATGACTGTGCTGGATCAGCGCCAGTACAACGAGGTATTACTCGAAGCTGGAGCCACACTGGGCGGAGCTTTGTTAAATGCCGGCGTAGTTGATGAACTGATTATCTATATGGCTCCCCATTTGATGGGCAGTGATGCACGGGGATTGTTTAATATTCCCGGGCTGGACAGGATGTCACAAAGAATTCAGCTTGATATTCGGGATATCCGGGCGGTGGGCAGGGATTTTCGTATGACTGCCAGGGTGCTTTCTGTGACGGAGCAACAGGAATAAAATATGTTTACCGGAATTATACAGGCGATTGGCTGGGTGGCGGCCATAGAACCCAAAGGTATTGACAGCCGGTTTTATATTAAAACCGGTGACTTAGTGCTGGATGATGTAGCAATTGGCGACAGTATTGCAAGCAATGGTGTGTGCCTGACAGCAATAGCGCTCCCTGGTGATGGTTTTTGGGCAGATGTTTCGGCTGAAACCTTGTCAAAGACTGGTTTCAGACATATAAAAGTAGGTAGCCGAGTAAATCTGGAAAAGGCGCTATTACCCACCACCCATCTGGGCGGGCATATTGTTAGCGGTCATGTGGATGGTATCGGTACTATCATTGAGCGTAGTTCTGCCGGGCGCTCGGTACATTTTAAAATTCAGGTGCCTGCTGAGCTGGCAAGATATATTGCCGCAAAGGGTTCTATTTGTATCAATGGTGTCAGTCTAACGGTAAATGCTGTAAATGGTTCCGTCTTTGAATTGAATATTGTGCCGCATACCCTGGCAGAAACCACCCTGGCAGATGCTCAGGCCGGGATGGATGTTAATCTGGAAGTGGATATTATTGCCCGTTATCTGGAACGTCTATTATTAGGTGACAAAGCGGCTGAAGCGGCACCGGAGCAGATGATAACTATGGCTTTACTGGCAGAAAATGGTTTTTTAAATCGTTAATAGAACGTAATCGATGCAAGTTGCATTATCTTTTCAATATAGAAAGCAGTATAAAAACTTTATGGCTAATTTTAATTCGATAGAAGAAATACTTGAAGATATCCGTCAGGGCAAGATGGTAATTATTGTGGATGACGAAGATCGTGAAAATGAAGGCGATCTCCTGATGGCAGCCAGCAAGGTAACTCCTGAAGATATTAACTTTATGGCAACCAATGGCCGGGGGCTTATTTGTCTGACTCTGACTCAGCAGCGTTGTAAGCAATTGCAGATCCCTTTAATGGTGGATCGTAATAATGCAGAATACGGTACCAATTTTACCGTTTCCATTGAAGCTGCAGAAGGTGTGACCACCGGGATATCTGCAGGTGACCGGGCGGTGACTGTTCAGACGGCCGTAGCAGTAGATGCCAAACCGTCTGATATTGTTCAACCGGGACATATCTTTCCACTGGAGGCTCAGCCCGGTGGGGTTCTGACTCGTGCAGGTCATACCGAGGCCGGTTGTGATCTGGCCCGAATTGCCAAACTGGAACCTTCTGCAGTGATTGTGGAAATTCTTAATGAAGACGGCACTATGGCCCGTCGGCCTGATCTGGAAAAATTTGCGGAAAAATTTGATCTTAAAATTGGCACTATTGCCGATTTAATCGAATATCGACTGAAACATGAACATTCAGTAGAAAAAGTCAGTGAATGTAATTTACCGACCAGTGCCGGTGATTTTCGTCTGGAAGCCTATCTCGATGCTATTTCCGGTCAGGTACATCTGGCGATGATTAAGGGTACAGTTAATCCTCAGGAACCGGTTCTGGTGCGTGTGCATATGGAAAACTCCTTATGTGATATGCTGGACGCCAAGATGGATGATTGCGGCTGGCCTTTAAATGATGTAATGAAACGCATTGATGATGAAGGTAACGGTGTTATTGTGATCCTGCGCAGTCATGAAACCAGTAATGAACTGGTACACCGTATTGAGCATTATCAGAAGCTGCAGCAGGGAGAAGTATCCTCTCACATGGGTACTAAAAAAGATTTACGGACTTACGGTCTGGGCGCACAGATTTTAAAGTCTATCGGGGTAAAACGGATGAAAGTCATGTCAGCACCTAAGAAAATACATGGTCTGTCAGGCTTTGGGCTGGAAGTGGTTGAATATTATACGGGTGAGTAACGAGTTATAAAATATCCGGGAAACTACGCCTGCCTGTTCCCGTATTCGATATCCGATAAGGCTTGATGAAGACACCGTGAATCCATCCATGGAGGCTTTTCGGCAGCGTCCCTGCTGCCGAAACCTCATCAAGCCTTACCGGGTATCGAATACTCTGCCTGATTATTTACGGACAGACACAAACTAAAAATATATAAGTAAACAAAAATAGAGATAAAATATGAGTATAAAAACATTTGAAGGTGAAATGCTTGTTGATGGTGCCAGATTTGGTATTGTTGTGAGTCGTTTTAATAGTTTTGTGGTTGAGTCCCTGCTCAGCGCTGCCATTGATACCATTTTGCGTCATGGCGGTAAAGAAGAGGATATAGAAATTGTTCGGGTTCCCGGAGCAGTGGAAATTCCGCTGGCAGCAAAACGTATGGCGGCCGCTGAAAAATATGATGCAATTATTGCTCTGGGTGCAGTTATCCGTGGCGGTACACCACATTTTGATTTTGTAGCCGGTGAAAATTCCAAAGGGCTGGCTCAGGTTTCAATGGAGTATGATATTCCTGTTGCATTCGGGGTACTGACTGTGGATACTATTGAACAGGCTATAGAGCGTTCCGGTACCAAGGCAGGCAATAAGGGTACGGAAGCAACGCTATCAGCTATTGAAATGGTTAACCTGTTTAAAAACTTTGCCTGAAACTCATCGCGCGGGATATACTTTTGAAAAATCGTTCCAAATCCAGACAGTTTGCAGTACAGGCTTTGTACTCCTGGTTATTGACACAACAGAATGTAGCGGACATTGAGGTTCATTTTTTAAGTGAACACGATATGGAAGATGCCGATGTGGCCTATTTTCAGGAAATTCTGCATTACGTCACCACTCATAAAATGAGTCTGGTGGATCATATGGAGAGTTTTCTGAATCGATCCTTTGTCGAAGTTGATCCGGTAGAACAGGCTATATTACTGATGGGGACTTATGAACTGGAACAACGACTGGATGTGCCTTATCGGGTAGTCATTAATGAGTCAGTGGAAAGTGCTAAAGTCTTCGGTGCCGAGGATGGACACAAGTTTATCAATGGTATTCTGGATAAAATTGCCGCTAACTTACGTAGCGCAGAAATAAATGCACCCCGCACTAAAAAGCCAAGAAAAAAATAACGCCGCAGAGGATTTATGTCCGGGTCAGAATTTGGCTTAATTCAATCTTATTTTTCCATACCCGGTCAGTCACTGCTGGCACAGCAGGATCATCCTGATATTATTCAGGGTATTGGTGATGATTGTGCTATTCTTTCACCCCCTGCAGACCAGCATCTGCTTGTTTCCATAGATA
This sequence comes from Gammaproteobacteria bacterium, assembly GCA_027071355.1. GTDB lineage: Bacteria > Pseudomonadota > Gammaproteobacteria > GRL18 > GRL18 > JANELJ01. The sequence continues at coordinate 12,984 of JALSUJ010000334.1, forward strand.
CCTTAATCTCAGGTGTGCATTTTCCCGCACAGACATCCCCGCAGGCTGTTGCCCATAAAGCTCTGGCAGTAAATCTCAGTGATCTGGCAGCGATGGGGGCTAAACCGGCCTGGTTTACGCTGGCGCTGACGTTACCGGACAATAACCAGAACTGGCTGGAGTTGTTTTCTCAATCACTTTTCAAACTGGCATCAGAGTATCAAATACCTTTAATTGGCGGAGATACTACTCGTGGTGATCTGGCCGTGACCATTCAGATTGCAGGTTATGTTCCGCCTGATAGTGCTTTAAAACGATCCGGGGCTCAGGCGGGTGATATTATCGCACTGACCGGTGCACTGGGAGCTGCCGCTATTGGGCTGGATATCGCACTGGAACAAAACCGGGCGCATTATCAATGTCTTTCGCAAACCCGCAAAAAGGCTGCTCAGCTTGCTTTAAATTATCCCTGTCCTAGAATTAGAGAAGGTATGATTATCAGGCAGTATGCCCATTCAGCACTGGATATATCCGATGGCCTGCTGGCAGATTTAGGGCATATTTTAAGCGCTAGTGAGGTGGGGGCTGACGTGTTTCTGGAATACTTGCCGCTGTCAGAAACACTGGCCTGTCTTAAACCGGAGCAACAATGGGAAAAAGCCCTGACCGGTGGTGATGATTATGAACTATGCTTTACTCTTAGCGAGGATAAATGGCAGGCTTTAAAACATGCTTATCCCCATTTTACCGCTATAGGTCATATTACAAAAAGCCGTAAATTACGCTGTTTAACAGCTGATGGCAAACTATTTGAATTACAGAACAGGGGCTATAATCACTTTGACTAATACCTTGAGCAAAGATGAAATTCGTGCCAGGCACAGGGTCTGGCGTGATCCCTGGCATTTTCTGGCCTTTGGTTTTGGCTCCGGTCTGGCAAAGGTGGCTCCGGGGACCTTTGGTACCTTAGCGGCTATTCCCGTCTATTTATTACTGCTTCAGTTAGGCTGGTTTTGGTACGGGATAGTAACGGTTGCGGCTTTTTTTATCGGTATTAAAATTTGTCAGAAAACCTCAGAGGATTTAAAGGTGCATGATTTTTCCGGTATTGTGTGGGATGAATTTGTCGGTTTCTGGATCACCATGTTTCTGATCCCCCTGCACTGGCAATGGCTGGTGCTGGGGTTTGTGCTGTTTCGTTTTTTTGATATTTTAAAACCCTGGCCTATACGGATACTGGATCAGAAGGTAGAGGGTGGTTTTGGTATTATGATTGATGATGTGCTGGCCGGTATTTATGCCTGGATTGTGCTTTATCTGATTATTGAATTTTATTAATCAAATAATAATGATTATGTGTACAAAACTTAAGTATCAATACCCTCAGTACCTGTCCGCTATACTCTGTATGGTCCTGTTTAGTCTGCTTGTGCTTATTTTTCCGCTTCAGGCCTTTGCTGGCCAGACTATAAAAGTGCTGGCACTGTTCTCAGATCGGGCTCTGGTGGTGGTTGACGGCAGTCAGAAGCTATTAAAAAAAGATCAGAGCTTTAAAGGGGTTAAACTTATTAGTGCTGATAGTGATTCTGCCGTTCTGGAAGTACAGGGACGTAGAAAAAAATACCTCTTGGGTTCGGAAATCAGTACCAGCTACAAAAAACAGGATCCCAAAAAAGTGCTGGTGGTGTGGAAAAATAAATATAATATGTTTCAGGCGGAAGGCAAAATAAATAACTCCAGCGTGACCTTTATTATTGATACCGGAGCTACTACTGTGGCATTAAATTCCGGAACAGCAAGAAGTGCCGGTATTGATTATAAAAAAGGCCGGCAGGCTCTGGTTCAAACCGCTTCAGGTATTGTGAAAGCCTATCAGGTTAAACTGAATAAAGTCAATGTGGGTCATATTCAGCTCTATAATGTTAATGGTATGGTGCTGGAGGGGAGTTATCCGACCCAGGTATTACTGGGGCAGTCCTTTTTAGGTAGAATTCATATGATTCGAGACGGTGATAAAATGAATTTACGAAAAAAATACTAGGGGATGCTGATTAAGCTCAATTGCTGCCATATCTCTGGAAACATGCTTTGTAACATAAGTTTGTAACATCGTTTGCAGTTGTATTTCTGCAAATATTTTCTATACTTTAATAAATACCCGTTAGTGGTAGCGGGCTTTTATCCGGTCGGATAAAAGCCCGGATCTAAACTACAATTTATGCTGGATAGTTATCAGTTTGACAATACCAAAATCATTTAAAATACGGTGCTTCTTAAATAAATATAAAATATGTCCAGTATCGTATTTAACAAACAATCTTTGAGCAAATCCTCCTCCTGGCTTCGAGCCGTCACTTATGCAGTTATGCTGCTATGTGGGGTGAGTTCTGTTTCCGTACCGGCTTCGGATAATCTGCAGGCTAAAGAATACCTGGTCAAATCAGCTTTTTTATATAATTTTGCCCGCCTTTCAGAATGGCCGGATAATACCTTTAAAAAAACATCCGATCCTTTTAAGCTTTGTATTATGGGCGATGATTCTTTTGGCCTGACCCTGAACAGTATTAGAGACAAAAAAATAAACGGTCATCCACTGTTAATTTTTCGTCGAGTCACACTGGAAAGTGCGGCCCACTGCCAACTGGTTTTTGTCAGCCGTTCTGAAGAGCAAAATTTGTCGAAGATTATTTCTTATTTACAGCAATACCCTGTTCTGACTATCAGTGAGTTACCTGATTTTGCCCAACAAAATGGACATATTCGTCTGTTTCTAAATAATGAAAATACTCTCAGTCTGGAAATTAATCTACAGGCTATCCGGGATGCTCATTTAAATATCAGTTCGCGTATTCTGACTCTGGCGACCATTGTTAGAACAAATGTCAAAACAGATAAATCTAAAGCAGGGGGTAACTAATGTCAGTATTATCCTCTAAATTCCTGTCATTTAAATCCTTATCAATACAGAAAAAAATGGTACTGATTATCCTTGGTATCAGCAGCGTCATGCTGTTATCCAGTATGGGGATATTTATGTCCAGTGAATTGAACAGTCTGAAGAAAAAAATGATTGCGGATTTATCTACCCTGTCTGATCTGGTGGGTAAAAACAGTTCTGCGGCCATTATGTTCTATGACGCACGAACTGCAAAGGAAAATCTTCAGGCATTAAAAGCTAAACCTCATATTATCAGTGCTCATTTACTGGAGGAAAATCAGGACATATTAGCCAGCTATCACAGGAATAAGCAAAGTGGTGAAAAGAACTTTTCAAAAACTCAGATGTTATCTTTATTAGGAAAACAGCAGGAAACATATTTATATAACACAAATAATATCCATATTATTAAACGGATTATATTTGATAGAGATAATAGTTTGCTGGGTTATATTCATATTGAATCGGATCGTAATGTCTACTGGCATCGGGTTAAAGAATATATTTATACCATTATTCTTATGATTTCAATTTCTCTGTGGATAACATTAATAATTGCTTATCGGGCACAGAAAATATTTACTGACCCTATTGTGAATTTACTTTCATCCATGCAGCATGTTTCCAGAGAACAGGATTATCATTATCGTATTAAAAGCCCCTATGACGATGAAGTGGGTGAGTTAATTAACGGTTTTAATGAAATGCTGGAGAAGCTGGAACTGCAGGAACAACTGACCCGAAATTATCAGAAGGAACTGGAAAAAAGAGTGGATGAACGAACCCGGCAATTACAGATTGCCAGGGATAAAGCTCTGGCGGCCAGTCGAACCAAGAGTATCTTTCTGGCCAATATGTCCCATGAAATCAGAACGCCCATGAATGCTATTCTGGGTTATTCTCAATTATTACAGCAATCGGATTTGAATAAGGACCAGGCCAGACAGCTCAGTATTATTAATAAAAGTGGTAATCATCTATTATCACTGATAAATGATATTCTTGAATTATCCAAGATAGAGGCTGGTTCACTGGAAATTATCAGAAGTGATTTTGATTTACTGGAGCTGGTGCATAATGTCGAAAATATGTTCAAAATACGCTGTAATCATAAGCATCTGCAATGGACGATGGAATGTTTTACCGATAAGCCGGTTCTGGTAAGCGGCGATCAGGGAAAACTGAGGCAGGTACTGATTAACTTAATTTCCAATGCCATTAAATTTACTGAACAGGGTAAAATATTATTCAGGATAGAAAATACTGAAAAAGATCACTATAAATTTACTATTAAAGATACTGGACCGGGTATAGAGAGTAATGCACTGGAACATATATTTGATGCCTTTCATCAGGGTAAACAGGGAGAAATAAAGGGCGGTACTGGCCTGGGATTAAGTATTTCCAGACAGTATATTGATTTGTTTGGCGGCCGCTTAGAGGTACAATCCAGCCTCAATCAGGGAACCCGCTTTTATTTTGACATTCTATTACCTCCTGCCAGTGAGTACTTTATACCAGAAGGGAGTCTTCTTGTTAAAACCAAATATTCTCTTAAAAGCAGTCAGGTTCTTACCGCTCTGGTTGTGGATGATGTTAAGGATAATATCGACCTGTTGAATAATGTCTTAACGGGTATTGGTTTTCAGGTAGTAATTGCCACTAATGGTAAAGAGGCTCTGCAGCAGATTGAAAAATCCATACCTGATATTGTGTTTATGGATATTAGAATGCCTGTTATGGATGGCGTGGAAGCAATAAAAAGGATCCGTCAGAAATATTCTTCCTCTGAGCTTAAATGTGTGGCTGTGTCAGCCTCTACTCTGCAGCATCAGTCCGATCATTTTACTCAGCTGGGTTATGATCTGTTTATCTCCAAACCGTTTCATTTCGACAGCATCTTTTTTGCTATTAAAGAACTGATGGGGGATGTACTTGAGGAAACCTTGCAGGCAACAGGAGCTTCTTGCGCAGCTAATGATGTTTCCCAAATCAATGCTGATAGTCAACCGACTGTTAAACTTGATCTTAGTAAAGACTTTTTTGATGAGTTATTAGAGGCGGCTGAATATGGTCAGTTAACTCGTCTGAATAGTTTAATTAAGCAGCTGGAAGAATATGGTGAAGATGGAAAAGTTGCCAGTAGAAAAATGGAATTATTAATTAATACTGCCGATCTGGATGGTATTATAAATTATGTAAAGAGTATGATTAATGAATAATAAGACAATAAAAATTCTTATTGTTGATGATACTCCGGCAAACATCAGTCTGTTAACTGAAATGCTGGAGCTAAAAAATTATCAGGTTCTGGCAGCCGGTGACGGTGAGCGTGCCATTAAAATTGCCGGGCATATTAAACCGGATTTAATTTTGCTGGATATTATGATGCCGGGGATGAATGGCTTTGAAACCTGTCAGGTACTCAAGTCAGAAGAAGGAACTCGTCATATTCCAGTGGTTTTTATTTCTGCTAAATCTGAAATGGAAGATATGCTGATGGGGTTTTCTGTTGGCGGGGCAGACTATATTAATAAACCTTTTCATGAAGAAGAAGTGTATGCCCGAATTAAAAGTCTGATTGATGTTCAGCAGTTGAATAAGCAGCTTATGGCCTCCGAAGCCCGGTTAACAAAATTAGTACAGGAAAATAAGGAACAGGCTGAACGACTGGATAAAATTGTGAGTCATATTGGTGACGGCATACTACAGGTTGATGCTCAGGGGAATATTGAGTTTGTTAATCCAGCGGTCAGTGAGTTATTCGATTATACCCTGGAAGAATTAGAAGGCATGAATTTCCTGCAATTACTGGCAGAGCCCTTTGCGGGTGAATACAAAAAATATTTATCCGGCCATACCGCTACTGGCTTAATTGATGAACACGACAGCTCAGAGGAAAGACCGCTGGTTTCTATTATTGGCAGACGTAAAGGCGGATTTCAGTTTCCTATCGACTTTTCCTTTGTGATATTACCCGCCCAAAAGCAGCACTACCTGATAGTTATTCATGATATATCGGTACACAAAGATAAGGAAGAAAAACTCAGGACCTTATCCTATGTCGATCCTTTAACCAATCTGGCTAATCGACGTCGCTTTGATGAATTCTTTTTAAAAGAATGGTTACGCAGTCAACGTAACCAGAAGTCACTGGCTTTTATTATGATTGATATTGATAACTTTAAATTATTTAATGACACATACGGGCATAAGCAGGGTGATGACTGTCTCAAGGTGATAGCTGATTCAATAAGCAGTGTTATTAAACGTCCCGGAGATATGGTAGCACGTCTTGGCGGTGAAGAGTTTTCAGTAGTTCTGCCGGATACTACGCTTGATGGTGTCATTAAAATAGCAGAACAAATTCGTCAGTCCGTTGCGGCGCTGAATATTCCTCATTATTCATCAGAGCTGGGAATAGTGACTATCAGTCTGGGTATTGCCATTCATATCTGTACCCAGTGTGACAATGCCAATCAACTGTATCAGCAGGCCGATCAGGCTCTCTATCAGGCCAAACAGGCCGGAAAAAATCAATATATGGTATTTGAAGAATTGAACTAAAGATAGGCAGCCTTATACTCAGCTTAACGCTTAACGCTTAACGCTTAACGCTTAACGCTTAACGCTTAACGCTTAACGCTTAACGCTTAAAACTTATAACGTATTTCCGCATAAGCATTACGTTCTGCTAAGGGCAGATCCGCCTTTCCGCCAGAGACTTTTATATTGGACTGGTCTTTGGCATTCTCATCAAAAATATTTCGAATTGAGGCGGCAAATTCCCAGTTTTTCAGGCCGCTAAAACGCAAAGTAGTGTCGGTTACAATATAGTCATCCATATTGGATCGGCTATCAGTGTCGGCTCTTTTTCTATCGGCTATCCAGTTGGCCTGTATATCCCAGTTCCAGTTGGGCTGAAACTGCCAGTCTGTACGCAGATAAGCTGACTGTTCTGGTTCCTCGCTAACCCTGTAGTCATTATTTTCGGGATCTCTCCAGGTGTAATTACCCATCAGGCGAAAAGCTTTACTGATTTGCCATTGAGCTTCCATTTCAACCCCAAGGATTTTATGTTTACCGGCATTTTGAAAAGTGTTGCTATTGTCTCTTCGAATATAATCATTTATCAGGTATTCAAAAAGATTGGCATTCAGGTGTAGTTGTTCATTGACATTATAGGAAAAGGCCAGTTCCAGAGTTTCTGTTTCTTCCGGATCAAGACTGGCGTTACCCATAGAGCGACTGGTAATGGAATACAGTTCCTGAAAATTGGGAGCACGAAAAGCCTGACCGTATAATAATTTGGTCGTCAGTTTTTCAGTAGTTTGCCAGACCAGAGCCAGGCGGGGGTTAAAGGTATTGCCAAAATCTGAGTAATAGTCATAACGCAGACCTGAGGTCAGTTCCCAGTCCGAAGCAAATGCCCAGATATCCTGGATAAATAAATAATGCAGTTCACGACTCTTTTCCGGGGCAAACGCTCGAGTTGTGCCGGAAATATTCCTGGGGCTTATAGGTGCTCCACTGGCATCAAAATTAACCACCTGTTTGACATCATAGATATCCTGCCAGTTATAACCACTGCCAATAGTGATTACATGCTCTTTAAAAGCGGAATAATTACCGCTTACTTCAAAACCAGCCTGACGTTCGGAAGAACTCATCTGGTTAATCTGGCCCTGAGGAAAATTGACCGGATCAAGAGTTGGAGGTGTTTCTCTGAAACCCTGATTCGAATCGTAATTTAAATCCTGATAATGAAGTTTGGCTTTAATGCCCCAGTTGTCGGAAAAATTATCATCGCTGTAAATGAGATCCATATCATAACGCTTATCATCTGCTGAGGTCAGTGGATCAAAGTAGCCGGCACCCGTGATCTGGGTATCCAGATTATCATGGCGCATATAATTAGCCAGAAACTGCCAGTTCTGATCACTTATGGAAAACCGGAGATCCTGATTATCATAGCCGTATTCGACCTGCTCAAAATTCTTTATGTCCGGATCATGGCCATCAGTAGTTGAATAATCAGCCGTCAGGGCAATATTAAAATCATGCCACTGGTTGCCATATTGAAGCCAGCCGTTTTTGGTATTAAAACTGCCTGCTTGAACCCCGGCTTCATTGTGAGTAATTTTACCTGCGGTTTTAGTAATAACGTTGATGACGCCGGCACTGGCATCGGCGCCGTACAGGGCTGAACCGGGACCACGTATGACTTCAACTCGTTCAATAGCAGAGGTCGGTATGCCTTTCCAGAAAATACCAAAATTCCACACCAGATCACGCACAGGATTGCCATTGATCATTAATAGCGTCTGAGTGCTGGCCGCACCACGGATGCGCACTTGCGGACGGAAACCAAAGGCACTGCGCTGAATATGAATGCCGGGCACTGTTTGCAGTATATCGGCAAGATTGGTTGCACCAGTTTTTTTAATATCGTCCTCAGTGATCAGAGTAACGGTGGCAGGTGCATTATTTGCTGTCTGTTCAAAGCCGCTGGCAATAATGACTTTAACCTGGCTTAATTCTTCAATACTCATATCCAGTAAGGAATCGGCAGAGGCAATATCCTGGACACCGGCCACGGCCAATGAAGAAAGACTGAGAGTTCCGCTGAAAAGAAGAATTTTTAATTTCATTGGTCAGGAGAAAAGTAGATATAAATAGTGATTTGAGCAGCAATTAAAACGGGCATTTCATTCAGCAACTTGAGTTTAAATAAAGTTAATTAGTGTGTATCTATTTATTGATGCACACTAGTGGCACAAGGATGTGCCGCTCATTTTTGACGACTATAAGTCGTTGAAAATGGAGTAAAAGAAAAATCACACTTTTTCTTTTACGTTCCGGTAAATTGCCAGGAAGCAATTTCCGGATGGACACTAAATAAAAGTGTAGAATAAATATTGAAAAATTCCACTTATCAACTCTTTTTATCTCGGGTAAAAACCCAGTTGCTATTACCTGAATGACTGTCAGACAATTTATCATTATACTGATAACCGGCTTCATTAAAGGTTTTCAGTTCTTCAGGATTTTGCAGTCGGTTTTTTAGAATAAAAGCACTCATCATACCGCGTGCTTTTTTAGCATAAATACCAATGACTTTGTAGCTATCCTCTTTTTTCTCTTTAAAGACAGGGGTAATGATATTGCCCCTGATCTCTGCGGGTTTTACCGCTTTGTAATATTCATTGGATGCCAGATTAATCAGATTATCGGTAGTGCTGTCTGCTAACTGCTTATTAAGCAATTCTGTGATCTGACTGCCCCAGAATTGATACAGATTTTTACCCCGCTTACTGGCCAGACGGGTACCCATTTCCAGCCGGTAAGGCTGCATCAGATCCAGTGGCCGTAACAGGCCGTACAGACCCGATAAAATTCGCAGATGATCCTGGGTAAAACTCAGGTCTTCGGCAGAAAAACTTTCTACATTCATACCAGCATAGACATCACCCTTAAAAGTCAGTAAGGCCTGCTTGGCATTTTGAGGATTAAAGGGCAGGTGCCAGTCATGGTAGCGGTCATAGTTAAGCTGAGCCAGATTTTTGCTCAGATGCATCAGCTTTTCCAGATCCTTTGTTGAATAGGGTTTCAAGGTCTCAATCAGCTCACTGGCATCCTCCAGACAATCTGGTATGGTAAAATCATCCGTCTGAGGTAGACTTTCAAAATCCAGCTTTTTGGCCGGAGAAATAATAATTAGCATAAAAATTTTCCTTGAAAATTAGCGTTGAGAGCTGAGCGTTCAGCGCTGAGAAAAAGCAAGTATAGAAAAAAATATTGTAACTATTCAGCGTAATTTAAACTCCAATAGAGTATCAGGCTGTAAGGGTAGTGTTTCTGGGGTTTATGAAAACAGGGATGTTTTCGTAAAGCGATACATGGATGTACTTGAGCGCCCCCAGAAACACTACCCTTACAGACTGATGCGGGAATTCAATCGACTACTGACTTAATGCTTTTTTATCCCGTATTTCTCATACCGCCCGCAATGGCATTAATGGAGCGTAATAACGGGCTGAGCCAGATATTCTGCTCTTCTGTGGTCAGAGCCTCATTTCTATAGCGCTTAAGCAGGGTGAGCTGCACATGTACCAGAGTATCCAGATAAGCCTGACGCCTGCCCAGAGATAGATTCAGAGTGGGATTGTGTTCTAATAATTCACTGATTTCAGCTACCTGAAAAATACTTTTAACGGTCAGCTGATATTCGTCTCGGATCATATTATAAACGGTATTTCTGGTTTGTTCATCTTTACACAGCTCAGCATATTCTCTGGCAATATCCATATCTGCTTTATATAAAGCCATCTGAGTATTATCCAGCAGAGAATTAAAATAGGGCCATTGCCGGTACATTTTTTTAAGATGCTGCAGATTATCAGGTTTTTCATTAATAAACTGACTTAAAGCACTGCCGATACCATACCATGCAGGCAGAGTATGGCGTGATTGTGCCCAGCCGAAGACCCAGCCAATAGCGCGTACAGAAGACTTGGAGCGATCGCCGGTGTTACGATGAGAAGGGCGGGAGCCAATATTCATCAGGCCAATTTCACTGACCGGAGTGGCTTCATAAAAATAATCCAGAAATCCCGGGGTTTGATCGGTCAGATGACGGTAGGCCTGCTCACCCGTTCTGGTTAAAGTGGACAAGGTGTCGAGGTATTCGGGATTATCATCCCGTTCAGCTTTAACCAGACAGCTGCTGGACTTCATCAGACCGCTGATACCCATAATTAATTCATAAACAGCGGTTTCACTATTACTGTATTTATTGGAAAGTACCTCACCCTGTTCGGTAAATTTGATCTGACCATGTACCGAGCCAAATGGTTGGGCCATAATGGCTTCATGGGTAGGACCGCCGCCCCGGCCAATAGTACCGCCACGACCGTGGAACAGACGGATATTAATGCCCTTTTCCTTTGCCAGTTCAGTTATACGGCGCTGTGCTCCATACAGGTTCCAGCTGGAGGCCAGAATACCACCATCTTTACAGGAGTCAGAATAACCCAGCATAACTTCCTGTAAATTGCCTGCGGCAGTCAAGTATTTATTGTAAATCTCATTATTAAACAGGGCGGACATAACCGGTTCGATATGTTCCAGATCTTCAACGGTTTCAAACAGGGGGGATACCATGATATAACAATAAGGATTGCCATCCTTATCCTTACCCAGCAAACCGGATAAACGGGATAAAAACATTACTTCCATGACATGACTGGCGGTATGAGTCATGGAAATAACATATTGATTAAACAGGCGATGACTGATTTCCCGACGCAGTCGTAATAGCACATCAAAGACCTGTACAATATTTAAGGTAGATTCAGATAGCTCTCCGGGTTTAAGAGCGGGTAATTCATCCTGGTCAATCAGCTGGGCCAGCAGGGACATTTTTTTATCTTCACTGAGCAGGGCATAATTTTCCTGCAGTTTCAGGCAGCTTAATATTTCATTTATTGCTTCGCTATGCTGAGTAGATTCCTGACGAATATCCAGATGTTCCAGAAAAAAGCCGAAGGTTTCTGTCAGGCGTAGCAGGTTTTTTAATGCACCGAAGGCCACCTCACAGTCATTATGGGAGCAGAGTGAATCCTGAATTAGTTTTAAGTCCTGACAGAACTCATCTTCGTTTTTATAACCACTGTAGTTGGATGTTGGACGAGTACCCAGTATTCGAGCCTGAACCTGCTCTATACGATAATGCAGTTTATTGCGCATAATAAACAGTTTGCGGCGATAAGGTTCGGTAGCAAACAGACTGCTTCGATCTTCAAACAGGTGTTTATAGGTCTGGTTATCCTTTGCCAGGGATGCCGTAAAAGCAGTACTCGGTGTACAAAAAGCAATAGAATGGGTTAATTGATGAGACAGTTTATCGACATCAGAGATATAGCGTTTGAGTATTTCCCGGCTTTGATAACGGGCGGCCATTTCTGTTACTTTAGGTGTTACAAACGGGTTGCCGTCACGATCACCGCCAATCCAGGAACCAAAATGTAAAAAGGCGGGAATATTAAATTGATGCGCCTGTTCCGGGTAAACCCGCTGAATAGCTCGTTCCAGATATTGATAAATGACCGGAATGGCATCAAATAGAGATTCACGGAAATAATACAGCCCGTTTTTTACTTCATCTATGACCTGCGGTTTTTCTGAGCGTACTTCATCGGTTTTCCACAGGATCTGGATTTCATTACTCAGCTCCTGCATCAGGGTGTCTTTATGGTATTTACCCAGACGGGGATCATCCAGTTTTTTAATGACTATAAAAATGCGCCGCAGACATTCCAGAATTGTCCGGCGTTTGGCTTCGGTGGGATGGGCTGTAAAAACCGGCATATAGGACAGGCTATTGAGCAGTTCCTGAAATTGTTCGGCAGAAATATCCTGCTCTTCAAACTCTTTCAGGGTGCGGTTAAATGAGCCTTCCCAGAGAATATCCTCATTATTTGCCTGCCGGCGGCGTTCTTTATGCTGATGGGTTTCTTCCACCACACTGACCAGATTAAAATAAGTACTGAAAGCACGGATGACCTGTTCCAGAGTCTGAGAGTCCAGTTGTTCAATAAGCTGCATAAGCTGCAGTCGTTTATTTTCATCATGCTCTTTACGTAACTCAATATGGCCTGTTCTGAGTTCTTCTACCACATCAAAGACGGTTTCTCTGGTATGATTCTTCAGGATATTACCTAAAACAGAACCAATGAGTTTTACTTTTGAACGTAGTTCTTTATCGCCGTGCATAATAATAGACCTAAATGATTATATTCTTTGTCGGATTGATACAAATTTTGCTGGATTTAATAGCAGGAAAAACTCTGGATGATATTAAGTTGGTATCTTTTTCTGTAAATTGTCACCATGTACTTTGTTTATTGTACTATATTTTTGTATAAAGGGTTAGTCCAGGGCGCTATAAAAAAGTTCCCATTTTAAATGATAACCCTGTATATCATATTGTTTTATAAAGGACTTATTATGTCATTACTGACAGATTCCTCAGCCTGGCAGGCTCTGGAAAAGCACACACAGCAAGTTAAAAAACACCATATGCGGGATTTGTTTGCTAATAATGCAGAGCGTTTTGAAGATTTTTGCCTGCAGGCCGGTCCCATATTTCTGGATTACTCAAAAAATCTGATGACCGAAGAAACTATGTCCCTGTTATTTGAGCTGGCTCGTCAGGAACAAATTGAAGCGCATCGAGATGCTATGTTCAGTGGTGAACCCATCAACTTTACCGAGCACCGTTCGGTTCTGCATACTGCCTTAAGAGATCAGGGTTCAGAACCGATTATCAGCAATCACCACAATGTTAAAAGTGATATCACGGCTGTTCTGGGAAAAATGAAGACTTTTGCGGATCAGGTCAGAGATGGTCAATGGCTGGGTTATAGTGGTAAGCCGATTACGGATGTGGTGAATATTGGTATTGGCGGTTCGGACCTGGGTCCTAAAATGGTGGTGCATGCTCTGAGACCTTTTGCCAGTCGGAAAATAAAACTGCATTTTGTGTCTAATCTTGATGGTAGTCAGATGGCTGAAACCCTGCGTGATTTAAATCCGGAAAGCACATTATTTATTATCTCATCCAAAAGTTTTACCACCCCTGAAACCATGTTTAATGCGGTAACTGCAAGAGGCTGGTTTGTCTCCCGGGTAAAAAACAGAGAATTTATCAAAAAACATTTTGTTGCAGTATCCACCAACCTGGAAGCGGTAAAACGATTTGGTATTGATGAGCATAATATTTTTGAATTCTGGGAATGGGTAGGGGGGCGTTATTCGCTCTGGTCTGCTATTGGCCTGTCCATTTGTATTGCGGTGGGAATGGGGCATTTCAAAGAACTGCTGGAAGGCGGATATAAAATGGATGAGCATTTCAGAGAAGCTCCTCTGGAAGAAAATATGCCGGTTATCATGGGGCTGATGGGTATTTTGCATAATAATTTCTATGCTATCCATTCTCAGGCATTTATGGCCTATGACCATTATCTGGATCTATTTCCCAGTTATCTGCAGCAATTAGATATGGAAAGTAATGGTAAACATGTTAATCGTGATGGTGAAGATGTGGATTATTGTACCGGGCCGGTTATCTGGGGAGATCAGGGTATTAATGGTCAGCATGCTTTTTACCAGTTACTGCACCAGGGTACCAGTCCCATTCCCTGTGACTTTATTATTGCTCTGGATTCCTTTAACCCGGCCTGTGGTCATCATCCGGTGTTAATGTCCAATTTTTTTGCTCAGTCACAAGCATTAATGATGGGTAAGACTGCTGCAGAAGTCAGACAGGAATTAGAGCATGAAGGCCTGTCTGAACCAGAAATTAAGGCGCTGCTGCCACACAAAGTATTTGAAGGTAACCGTTCCAGTAATTCTATTTTGTTTAAGGAATTAAATCCTTTTACTCTGGGTGCATTAATTGCTCTGTATGAACACAAAGTGTTTGTACAGGGGGTGATCTGGCGCATTAACTCTTTTGATCAATGGGGTGTGCAGCTGGGCAAGCAGCTGGCCAACCAGATTCAGTATGAGCTGGTGGATGACGAGCCGGTGGTTAAATATGATTCGTCCACCAATGGTCTGGTCAATTACTATAAGCGTTATCGAAATATTGAAGGTAATAAATTACTTAGCTGTAATAATGACTGGGGAGTACTGCAGGATATTATGGAACAGGAATTTAAATAATATTGATAAATTGTAATGACTCAGCATAAATTACCGTATCTGCCTGCAGTGCCTGTATTTTCGGGGACGCTCAAGCACATCCCTGTGTCGCTTCATCTCGGCATCCGGCCTCCATAAACCCCGCAAACACAGGCACTGCAGGCAGATACTCTTTTCAGGTTTAAATCATGCTGAATAAGTTACGATAAATTTTATCTATCCCTGCTCCTTCCGGGAGCAGAGATGGTTGCGGTAATTTATATTGAGTAATTACAATTAATCAATAAAACCATTAGTTGTTTCTTCCTGTTGCTTATCTCCGCCGGAAACTTTGTTAAATGCTTTCTGGTAAGCCGCTGGAGTGGAAAAAAGTTTTCCAAAGCCGTGTTTGCCAAACATTTTTAAATCAGAAAAATAAACAGCAATTCTAAAGCGGGCATGCATGGCCAGAATTTTATTACCGTCAACCATAATTTCATAAGGCAGGTAGGCCGTTCTTTTTAACGGCAGGTGATCAATAATATCCATGGTTTTACGGACATCTAGTGCCTCATCGCCTGAATCCTCAGCACTCATAGATACACCGAAAACAACCTGTTCCTTGCCGGGGATTTTGATTTGGTATATGCGGGAAATACCATTGCTTTTATCTCTAAAGCCTTTAATCAGAGCGGTAATAGCCTCTACATGGGAGTTATATTCGGGCAGTTCATAAAAAGAATCAAAATCTTCCAGGCCAAAACTGTATTTATAACGTTTAAGCTTGCGTGCGGTCAGCCCCTCTCCACCAAAAAACTTATCAAAACCAAATGCTTCAGTCATCTGATCCAGAACTGGCTGCAAATCAACATTTTTCATACGATAGGCATATTGCATAAAAACCGGATTGGTATAGGCAATCTGAATCTGATTTCCAACTTTAGTCAGACTGATCCTCTGGGGTGCGGCAAAACCGCCATAGGGAGATTGGGAAGCCAGTGATTTAAGTTCGTCACTGGTGATAATATAGATATAGGCATCCTTATAAGGCTGGTACCCTGCTACCAGAGTAAAAG
>JALSUJ010000335.1 GCA_027071355.1 Gammaproteobacteria bacterium
ATAGAGCCATAATAAAATTACTGACCGGACCGGCTGCAGCCACCCACATCATGTCTTTTTTGGGATTTTTCAGATTGCGAGCATCAATCGGCACAGGCTTGGCCCAGCCAAAGGCAAATCCAGTAAAGGCTATCATCAGAACCGGTACCAGAATAGTACCCACCGGATCAATATGTTTCAGTGGATTAAAGGTCAGACGCCCCAGCATACGTGCTGTTGAATCGCCTTTTTTATCGGCCATCCAGGCATGAGCAGCTTCATGCAATGCTACGGCAAAGAGCACTGGCAGAACCCAGATAGTTATTTTTTGTATTGTAGTTGCGTCCATTGAGTAATTATATCATTTTTAAGTTAAAAGTTTTTGACTATTGAAAATCACAATAAGTTACACTCGCAGTATCAGGGGGCTGGATGGGTTTGATGAAGTTTCGGCAGCATGGACGCTGCCGAAAAGCCTACATGGACGTATCTACGGCGTCTTCAGCAAACCCATCCAGCCCCCTGATACGGTCTTTAATTATTCAAAAGGTACCGGATCACCCAGTCCTGTTCTTACCACATAAGGCACATCTTCTTCAAAATCAATTACGGTAGTTGCTTCAAAGCCGCAGAAGCCACCATCAATAATCAGATCCAGCTGATGTTCCAGTACCTGACGTATTTCATATGGGTCGGTCATGGGCAGCTCTTCACCCGGCAAGATCAGAGTGGAACTCATTAAAGGCTCACCTAATTCTTCCAGTAAGGCCTGCGCAATAATATTATCCGGAATACGAATGCCTATGGTTTTTCGTTTGGCATGCATTAAACGTTTCGGGACTTCACGAGTGGCTTTTAAGATAAAGGTATAAGGGCCAGGGGTGTGTGCTTTTAACAGACGATACTGGGTATTATCAATCTGAGCATAAGTACTGATTTCCGATAAATCCCGACACACCAGAGTAAAATTATGTTTTTTGTCCAGCTGGCGAATGGTGCGAATTTTATCCATAGACTGTTTATCACCGATACGGCAGCCGATAGCATAGGCAGAGTCCGTTGGATAAACAACTACTCCACCCTGACGAATAATTTCCACAGCCTGATGAACCAGACGTTGCTGAGGATTTTGCTCATGTATTTGAAAAAACTGACTCATTTAAACTGTTCCATTGTTTCCTGCATATGTTTACCTGTATATAATTTTAAAGACCGTTCTCAGAGAAACAGCTCCCAGACCGGTTTACATTGACGCGGTAAAGGCGGCAACTTCCCCAGTTTAATCCAGGGAAAATCCGGATCATGAAAATCTGAACCGGCAGAAGCATATAAATCAAAATCAGCGGCATGCGCCGCCATGGTTTTAACCTCATTCACGTCATGACTGCCGGAAACCACTTCGATGGCCTGACCACCCGCCTGCATAAAATCTTTTATCAACTTACGTAATTTAGTCCGGGTCAGCTTATAACGAGCCGGATGTGCAATCACAGCTATACCACCCGCCCCAGTTATCCAGCTGACAGCCTCTTCCATAGTGGCCCAGTCACCACTGACATGTCCCGGCTTATTGGCCACCAGGTAATGTTTGAAGACATGACGAATATTTTTTGCATGACCGTTAGCAACCAGAAAATTAGCAAAATGCATTCGCCCCAGCATATTACCGTCTGAAAATGCCTGTGCTCCTTCATAAGCTCCGGGGATCCCGGCCTTATCCAGTTTTTGTGCCATTTCTCGTGCTCTGCGTTCACGAAAATCCTGCAGACCAGCAATACCTCTTTGTAATGGTTCATAATCCGGCTGAAAATTTAATCCGACAATATGAATAGTGCGTTTATTCCAGGTGACCGATAATTCAATACCATTAATAAACTGTATACCTGCAGTCTGTGCCGTCTGTCTGGCTTCTGTCAGGCCATCAACACCATCATGATCAGTTAAAGCCAGGACGTCAACTCCAGCTTCTGCAGCTCGCGTTATTAATTCTTCTGGCGTTAAACGACCATCGGATGCGGTTGAATGATTATGAAGATCGGCAATGATATTCAGCATTTAATAATCCATTTTAAACATAGGTATGTGACGCAGTGGCAGTCTGAAGTGCCTTAAAGTCGGCATCTGTTGTTGACAGCTCTCTTTTTAGGTTATTTTAGTCTGTGATTGCAATAAGAAAATTGTTTTTCTTGAATTTTGCAGGGGGATATACCTGAATTAGTTTTGTAGCTTTGTTTCTTTTTTGGAATATGTTATGGATATTGTCCAAATTTGTATTCTGTACTCTATAAAATACGGTAATGAGCGTGAAAATTATTTTCTCAACTATTTTTCTGTCCCTGTTTTTTTTTAACATCTCATTTGCGGCTGAGGTGCGGCAGTGGCGTGAACCGGTAACCGGAATGGAGTTTGTCTGGGTTCCCGCCGGTTCATATTTTATGGGGCAGACTGCAGCCGAAAAGGCGAGTCTGATTAAAGTCTTGGGGT
>JALSUJ010000336.1 GCA_027071355.1 Gammaproteobacteria bacterium
GCCAATCGAAAATCCGTAACAGGTATTGGGTATTCCTTGCTAAAGACGCCGTGAATCCATCCCTGGAGGCTTTATGGCAGCATCCCTGCTGCCAAAACTTTATCAAGAAATACCCAATACCTGTTACTACGAGTGTAAAAGTTAAATTAGCTGAATAGTTACAAGAAATTTTTATTAAGCTACATAGAAATACCCGGCTGCATATGGTTCATTTGAAACCAGAGCACACCGTCAAATAAAAACCATTGAATAAATATAAAGCCAGAAATAACCAGTAAAATCATAATAATAGTCGCCAACAGGGCGCTTCCAAAATTATCCACTTCAAATCCGGGTACTATTAATGATGTTAGCTGAATCATAAAAGCATTAATAAACAGAGCAAAAAGCCCAAACGATAAAACGGTTAACGGCCAGGTTAGAAACCAGAGCAGGGGACGTATAAATGCATTCATTACACCCAGTATCAAAGAAGCAAGAAATAGATCAGCGGTGGAACGCACCCGGATACCCGGTACTATTGCGGTAATTATAAGTAAGCCAATAGTACTTAATAACCAGAGGATCAGGATTCCGAAAAGCATAAGACATACTCTACTATGGGGTAAAAAATTATATACTAGTTAAACTAACGATTGCTTATACCGAATAATCAGTACAAAAAAGAGTGGCCAATATGATTGACCACCAGGTTAACGATTAATTCAGTTATTGCTTATACCGAACGACCATAAGGTATCATAAGAATACTATTATTGTTAATAATTATGGTAAATTAATCCACGTAATCGGGTCCGAACCAGTTCATAAAGATTGCGATGATCGGGTGCCGGTGTATTTTTACGAATCATATCCATCTCTTTAATAGCCTGGTTAAGTTCCTTTCTGGCATTCTCATCCAGTGAACTTAATACGGACACTTTCTTAAGAATTGCATGGGCTTCGTCCAGGGACTTAAAAATATCTTCAGGATCTGCCTGGGCATAAAATTCCAGGTTTTCTGCAAAGGCAACTTTCTGTTTGGCATCAATGAGATCCGCTCGAATGTCAGCAACAGGACGGCTGCTTTTCCAGCCAATAGATGCTTTATCCGTTTCACGTTCAGCCAGTGCTTTGCTATGATGCCACAAAGCCTCGAGTTGCTTTGTGTAATCGTTATCTTTTTGATCAATGGTATGACTCAGACTATCTATCTTTGTTTTTAAGCGACCCGCTTCATCTCGGGTTATAGAATCGGTACTTTGAGCCATTTTATTCAGCCAGTTATCAATTTCAGCCAGCTGTTTTTTTACGGCAGTATAATCTTTTGACGCATAGTCTTTTAATAATTGCCCCATGGTTTCCTGTATCCTGATGGCTGGCATAGTCACTATTTCAGAAAGAAATTCGACACCGTTTTCTGCCTGTTTCAGAGCTAGATCAGCCTCTTTGGGATTATTGTTATTCAGTGCTTTTTGGGCGTTGATGACATAGTGTTCTGTACTGGAAAGAGGTAAATCAATTTCAGTATATATTACTTGCAGATCAGCTGCATCCAGTGATTTTCTGGCCGCTTCTTTATTTCCCTGTTTTAGATGAGTACGCGCCTCTCTAATATGCTGACGGGCTTTTTCTACAGGTACATAATCTGCCATTTCCACCAGTGATGCTTCTATGGGAACCAGATCATCTATAACCTCCTCATTAGTGTCATAGTTAAGATGTTCTCTGGCAACAAATATATGATTATGGATCTTTGCAGAAGGCATTTCGGTTTTAATAACATTGAGCTGCATAATAATTTCTAATACATCTGTTTTTGCTTTATCAATGTCGCCGCTATTGATAGTACTACGAGCCTGTGCAATCTGTCGCAGTACCTTAGCAGCAGAACGACTGATGACGCGCTCTGCTTCAGGTCCTAAAGTTTTAGCTCTGGTTATACTTAGTTGTTCTTGGACCTGAGCTGAAAAGGCATTATGGCTGCTTAAACCAACTACAAAAATACTGGCAATGGCAACACTCATTATTTTTTTTTGTGATACTGCTTTCATATTATTGCTCCGCTTGAATTAGGATATTATTTGCTATAGTTATTAAGCTATAAATTTTCATTTTGTAAATTAATGACAGCATTTACCATGCCATAATGATAAGTTATTAATATTCCAGCACTTTTTGTATTTTTAATAATTTTTTTTTAAAATTTGGTTAATATTAATCAATTATTTTCTATAAATGGTGAATATTAACCATATCTAAAACACAAAATTATACGGTAGCTTGCGGTTTATAAATTTTAGAGATCTCGGCTCTATTGACAAAGTATATATAAATAGGTAAATATAAAGGAACAAATCAAAACTGTTTTAGATTATACGTTTGCTGATCCCCATGGGGAGTAATGCCATGAAACAAGAAATACTACTGTGAATTCTGATCCCGAAATGCCAGCCAGGACTGGTTTAATCAATTCAGGGATAATTATCTCGGTACGCGGTAGTGTTGTTGATGTATTATTTAAAGAACATTTGCCTGCTATTCACACTCTATTATTCGTACTTAACGGCGAAGTTGTTATTGAAGTGTTATCACAGCTTAATGCACAGCGGGTACGTGCTATTGCGCTGACTCCCACACAGGGACTGGCTCGTGGCATGCGGGTAGAAGACTCTGGTGGACCGTTAAAGGCGCCGGTTGGGAAAGCGATCCTTTCCCACATGTTTGATGTGTTTGGACATACTATTGATCGTCAGGGAGCGCCTGAAAAAATTCAATGGCGTTCAGTGCATAATAAGCCGCCCGACCTGGCGCGGCGTTCAACTCGTTCTGAAATTTTTGAAACCGGTATTAAGGTCATTGATGTATTAATGCCTCTGGAACGAGGGGGTAAAGCCGGATTATTTGGCGGTGCGGGTGTGGGTAAAACCGTATTGCTCACGGAGATGATTCACAATATGCTCGGGCAGCATTCCGGTGTGAGTATTTTTTGTGGTATTGGTGAACGCTGTCGTGAAGGGGAAGAACTCTATCGTGATATGAAAGCCGCCAATGTACTGCAAAATATGGTGATGCTCTTTGGCCAGATGAATGAGCCTCCGGGTGCCCGTTTTCGGGTTGGTCATGCGGCCTTGACCATGGCGGAATATTTTCGTGATGACGAGCATCGTGATGTACTATTACTGATTGATAATGTGTTTCGTTTTATTCAGGCGGGTATGGAAGTCTCCGGTTTAATGGGACAGATGCCGGCGCGTCTGGGCTATCAGCCGACCATGGGTACTGAACTATCACAGCTGGAAGAGCGTATCGCTAATACCGATAGCGGCGCAATAACCTCAATTCAGGCGGTTTATGTACCGGCTGATGATTTTACCGATCCATCAGCAGTACATACCTTTTCGCACCTTTCAGCATCTATAGTACTATCAAGAAGTCGGGCCAGTGAAGGGCTTTACCCCGCTATTGATCCCTTGCAGTCCAACTCTAAAATGGCGACGCCCGGTATTATCAGCAAACGGCATTATTCCCTTGCCCAGGAAATCCGGCGTACCCTTGCCCAATACGCTGAACTCAAGGACATTATAGCCATGCTGGGCATGGAACAGTTGTCCCCGGAAGATCGTAAGGTAGTTGGTCGTGCCCGGCGTCTGGAACGTTTTTTGACGCAGCCTTTTTTTACCACCGAACAGTTTACCGGTTTACAGGGCAAACTGGTGAGTCTCCATGATGCCCTGGAAGGCTGTGAACGAATACTGAATGATGAATTTGAAGGCTATGCAGAAAGCAGCCTGTATATGATTGGCTCGATTGATGAAGCCACAGAAAAAGCTAAAAACAATTCCGAGATGGAAAGCTGATATGCGTTCAGCATTTATGAATCTAAAGATTTTACTGCCCTATAAAGTCTTTGCGTATAAGAATGAAGTATTACGTATTGTTGCCATGACATCTGAGGGTTCATTTGGACTTCTGCCAAACCGACTGGACTGTGTCGCGTCACTGTGTGCCGGGATACTGCTATTTGAAACCGAAGCAGAAGGCGAAATTTATCTCGCGGTAGATGAAGGCGTACTGGTTAAAACCGGTTCAGAAGTATTGATCTCAGTACGCAATGCAATTGGCGGTTTAAGACTTGAGCATCTACGCCGGGCAGTAGAACAGGAATTTCTGGCAATAGACGAGCAGGAACAGAAAATCCGTTCGGTACTGGCAAAAATTGAAAGTGGCTTAATTCGCAGTCTGGTGGAGTTTCATCATGAACGATGAAACAAAAACAGAAACGGAAAAAAAAACCAAAAAAGGCGAGGCTGAATTTAGCCAGCAGGTTGGAGAAATAGCAGCACGTAAACTCAGGGCGCAGCGACATGTCACTAAAACGGTCTGGTCAGGTCTGGGCATGATGGGGCTGATAGGCTGGTCAGTGGCTATACCTACATTGCTTGGAGCAGCCATGGGACTCTGGCTGGATAAACACTATCCCATTGGCCATTCCTGGACGCTTGCACTACTGACGTCTGGTTTAGCACTTGGTTGCTTTAATGCCTGGCACTGGGTTTCTAAAGAAGATCAGGAAATACACAAATACGATGATGACAATGACAATGAATGAACTTATGGTGCGGGTGTTTGCTATGACGCTGCCTTTTGCAGAGGGGGTGTTACTCGGCTTGTTTTTTTTCACAGGACTTTGGTGGACAGTGCGTAAGCTTGAGTCAGCTAAATCTGTGGCACTGCTGTTTTTCAGCAGTATGCTGGTACGAACCAGTGTGGTTATTCTGGGGTTTTATTTTATTGTGGGTGAAGACTGGCAGCACCTGACGGCAGGGCTGGTCGGTTTTATTATGGCTCGAATCATTATAACCCGTTTTGTTCGTATAACCGATCCTTCAAAGTCATTGCTGCAGATAAGTAGACATGAATCTTAGTCCTGACGATAAGGTTTTCTGGCAGGCGGGTTTTTTTAAACTCAATGCCACTATTATTTATACATGGGGTTTAATGTTTGTGCTAGTTGTGGGTTCCAGGCTCATTACACAGCACCTTAGCACAGAGATAAAGCCGTCACGCTGGCAGAATATTCTTGAAATCATTGTATTGGGTATTAATCAGCAAATTGAAGAAGTAGGAATGAAGCACCCGCAACAATATATCAGCTTTCTGGGTAGCTTATTTCTGTTTATTGCCATGGCAAGTTTATTTACCATTGTTCCTGGTTATGAACCGCCGACCGGTTCATTATCAACCACTGCTGCGCTGGCAATCTGTGTGTTTGTTGCGGTACCTTTATTCGGCATAAAAGAATCTGGATTAGGTGGCTATCTTAGAGTATATAGGGAACCCACCATTCTTATGCTGCCGTTTAATATTATCAGTGAACTATCACGTACTCTGGCACTGGCCGTGCGATTATTCGGCAATATGATGAGCGGTGCAATGATTCTGGCCATTCTGCTGATTATTACACCCTTTATTTTCCCCATTGCTATGAGTGTACTTGGACTATTAACCGGTATGGTGCAGGCCTATATCTTCAGTATCCTGGCAACTGTATACATTGCCGCGGCCACACGAGTTCGAGAGCCTGAAGATAATAAAAATGACGCTGAAAATAAAACCATTAAAACTGCTAAAAAAGGATAACTTATGGATAGTATGACACTGATTGCCATTATTTCTATTATTACTGCTGGCCTGACTATCGCCATAGGCAGTATTGGTCCCGCGATAGGCGAGGGGCGTGCAATTGCTTCTGCATTAGCTGCACTGGCACAGCAACCGGATGCTTCTGCAACCATTACCCGTACCTTGTTTGTGGGGCTGGCTATGGTTGAGTCTATTGCTATTTATTGCTTTGTGGTTTCAATGATTCTTATTTTTGCCAATCCATTCTGGAGTCAGATAACCACTCAGGTTGCAGGGAAATAAGCTATGCTGATTGACTGGTTTACCGTTATTGCCCAGGTTATCAATTTTCTTATTCTGGTGGCATTACTGAAACATTTTTTGTACCAGCCTGTTCTCAAAGCTATTGATGCACGTGAACAACGGATTGCGAAACAAATTGCTGAGGCAGAAGAAAAAAAAGCACAGGCTTTAAAAGAACTCGAACGCTTTAAACATAACAATGAGGATTTTGATAAACAGCGTAATGCACGCATGAATACAGTCATCAATGAGGCCAAAGTGGAACGTGAGCGGCTGATGGACAAGGCTCGGCGGGAAGCAGATGAACTGCGTGTCAGATTACAGTCTGAGCTAAAAAATGAACAGCAAAGCCTTACTGAAACACTCATCAATCGTATCCAGGAAGAAGTGCTTTTAATTGCCCGCAAAGTACTGACGGACCTGGCTGGAACGACTCTGGAAGTGCGTATGACAGAGGTTTTTCTAGAGCGACTTAGAGCACTGAATAATACGGCTGTGGAGGAGTTAAAATCAACCTTTGCGAGCGCATCCGGTCCATTTTTTGTGCGCACCACCTTTACTCTACCAGGGGAACAAAGTACCGCAATTGAAACGCTGATTAAAGAACTATTTGGTCAGGATAAAACGGTTCAGTTTGAGGTCGAAGCAGATCTAATATGTGGTATTGAGTTCAGTGCCAGGGGTCAAAAGATAGAGTGGAGTATTGCAGATTACCTTTCTTCTTTGCAAAAGAACATTGACAGCATGCTGAAGACTCAGCTCCAGACAGGCGTTCTGAATCAGGCAGATAGGCATAAGGTGCACAATGAACAAAGCGTTTGAAAGTCTGCAAGAGGTACTCAATAATGCCTTCTCGGGAATGCGTCAGGCGTGTGAATCTTATACACCCGAACTAAAACCTCGGGAAACCGGTACCATTATTAGCATTGCAACCGGTGTAGCAAAAGTCTCCGGTCTCCCCGGTGTCGGGTTTGAAGAGGTCTTAAAGTTTTCCGGAGATACCTATGGTATTGCATTCAACATTGATGAGGAAGAAATAGGTGTCGTGTTGCTTGGTGACTACTGGCATTTGCAGGCGGGGGATAAAGTTGAACGTCAGGGACATGTGGTTGATGTGCCGGTCGGGGACGAATTAATTGGACGTATTATTAATCCACTGGGGCAGCCGCTGGATAATAAAGGCCGCTTAGATAGCTCTGCCCGTCTGCCCGTAGAACGAGCTTCTGCCGCCATCATGGATCGCGCTGCGGTTCATGTACCCTTGCAAACCGGTATCAAGGTTATTGATGCACTGATCCCCGTTGGCCGAGGCCAGCGGGAATTAATTCTTGGCGACCGGCAGACGGGCAAGACTGCAATTGCGCTTAATACCATACTCAACCAGCGTGATCAAAATGTCTTGTGTGTTTATTGTGCTATTGGCCAGCAAGCTTCCAGTCTGGCTAAGGTGGTTGCTGTTTTACGCGAACAAAAAGCACTGGATTACACCGTTGTTGTTGTTACAGAAGGTAATGATCCGCCTGGACTTGCCTATATCGCACCTTATGCGGCCACCAGCATTGCTGAGTATTATATGGAACAGGGTCGTGACGTGCTGATTGTTTATGACGATCTGACCCATCATGCCCGGGCTTATCGAGAACTGTCTCTACTGCTGCGTCGTCCGCCAGGTCGGGAAGCGTATCCTGGCGATATTTTTTATATCCACTCACGGCTGCTGGAACGTGCAACGCATCTGAGTAAAGAACTGGGCGGCGGATCGCTAACCGCACTGCCCATTATTGAAACAGAAGCGCAGGATATTTCTGCCTATATTCCGACCAACCTGATTTCTATTACCGATGGACAAATTTACCTTTCTCCATCACTGTTTGAATTAGGTGTATTACCTGCAGTTGATGTGGGTAAATCGGTGTCGCGTGTTGGCGGAAAGGCACAGCATACCATCTACCGGGCTGTGACTGGTGATCTTAAAATAGCTTATGCGCAGTTTGAGGAGCTGGAGACCTTTGCACGTTTTGGTGCTCGACTGGATGAGAATACCCGCAAAATTATTGAACATGGACGGCGAATTCGAGCTTGCCTGATGCAGGCTGAATTTATTCCGGTTTCCATACTGGAACAAATCATGGTACTACTGGCACTAACGGAAAAACTTTTTGATGCCGTGCCGCTGGAACAGATGGACATTGCTGAACAGGTAGTTCGTGCGGCGGCACAGGCTATCCCTACAGAGGTTAATACACATATTAATAACGCTGAAATTTTAAGTGATAAGGAGCGCTCATTAATAATTCAGCTTGCACGTAATGCTCTGGCAGAGTTATCTGCAGACTCGGAGGCGCAACAATCATGAGTGACAGTCTTGCCAGCCTGAGACATAAAATAGGCAGTGCGAAAGAGCTTGAATCAGTTGTTCGTACAATGAAGACCATGGCGGCCTCCAGCATTAATCAATATGAAAATGCGGTG